>JBDRTC010000587.1:0-5370 GCA_043824335.1 Planctomycetota bacterium
TGATCGGCTCCCTCGGGTTGACCATGTTGTTACTTGGGGGAGTATTGGGCGGCGTGGTCATATGGCGCAGCGCCCGCGAGCAGATCGAGGACCCCGAGTTCCTTCAAATGCAGCTTGAGCGACTCAGCTTGCAGGGCAAACAACCCGGCGGCGGATCCCTGCCAGATACCGATACGGTCCTGGTGAGGGTGGGCGTGGCCGAAAGGAAGACCATCCAACCCCAGAAGCCGATCATCGGTCGCCTCGTGGAGGTACGGAAAGTGACCGTGGCCAGCGAGGTGATGGGGAAGATCGTCGACATCCCCGTGGAAGAGGGAACGCCCGTGGTCGCAGGCGAGACGGTGCTCGCCCGGGTTGACGACGTTTGGTGCCGTTTGGCCTTAGACCGCTGCCGGGCCCAGGTGGCATCCACGGAAGCGAAGCTGAAGTACGAGCAACTCGAACTGGATCGGTACCAGGAGCTGACCGGCGGAGGGGCCGTCTCGCGGAGCGAGCTGGAATCGAAGCAGGCCACCGTGGACGAGTTTCAGGCCGGCCTCGACGAAGCCAGGGCCGCGGTGGAGGAGGGAAACGAACGGATCACCCGGTCCGTCATCCTGGCCCCCTTCGACGGCACCGTGATTGTCAAGCACGCCGAATTGGGAGGACACGTCTCACCGGGCACGCCGATCGTGGACATTGTCTCCCGGGGCCAGGTGGACGCCAGGATGATGGTTCCCGAGTCGGTGATCAACTTGATTGGCGTCGATCAGATCCTGCCGATCCGGGTCGACCCGTTGGGCGAAGAGGTCCGCGGGAAGGTCGTCTCGCTGACTCCCTACGGGCCGACCGCCTCGCGGACGTTCCCGGTTCGGGTACGACTCGACGACCAGGGAGGTCGGCTCAAGGTCGGGCCGACATCACCCTGGAGTTCAACGTCGGCTTCAACATTTCGCGGGCGCTGCAGGAGGTGGCCAACCGGCTGGACGAAGTGCCCGCCTACCCCGACGACGTGGATCGCCCGGTGATCCGGGCTTCGGACACGGCAAGCGACGACGCTATCGGCTACTGCCTGCTCCAGGCTGAGGACCCCGATTTCGAGGCGGCCGAGTTCTACGACTATGCCGACCGCTACCTGAAACCGGCACTGGAACGGATACCGGGGGTCGCCGAGGTCGGCATCTACGGAGGGCGCGAGCACCAGGTGCAGGTGCAATTCGACCCGGTGGCTTTGGCCCAACGGGGGATCAGCGTGGCCGAGTTGCGGAGCGCCCTCCAATCGGACAACGTCAACGAATCGGCCGGCGACATGGCCAACGGTCGCCAGGATGTCCGCTTTCGCGTGCTCGGCCAGTTCGACTCGCTCGATCCCTTGCGCCGGACGATCGTCAAATACGACGACGACCGCGCCCCCATCCGCGTCGAGGACATCGCCGAGGTCCGGCTCGCCCTGGAGAAGAAGGTCCACTTCGACGTGTGCAAGGGCAGGACCTCGATGACGATCTTCATCAAGCGGGAAACGGGGACCAACGTGGTGGACATCATGCGGGACGTCCGCCGCGAGATCGAGAATCTCAACGCCCCGGGCGGCCTGCTCGCGTCCTACAAGAACGACCGGCACGGAGTCCGCCTGCGATTGGTCGTCGACGACACGTACTACATCCACCGGGCCGTGGGGCTGGTGCGGGAGAACCTGCTGTTGGGCGGAAGCCTGGCCGTGCTCGTGCTGCTCGTTTTCCTCCGCAGCCCCCGACCGACCCTGATCATCGCCATCGCCATCCCCATCTCGGTCATCGGGACGTTCGTGGTGATGGCCCTGACGGGGCGCAACCTGAACGTGATCTCTTTGGCCGGGCTGGCCTTTGCCGTGGGAATGGTCGTTGACAACGCCATCGTGGTGCTGGAGAACATCGACCGTCACATGGCCATGGGAGAGGCGCCCTCGGTGGCCGCCTATCGCGGCACCAAGGAGGTGTGGGGGGCCATCCTCTCCTCCACGCTGACCACCGTCGCCGTGTTTGCACCCGTGCTCACGATCCGGGAGGAGAGCGGCCAGCTCTTCTACGACATTGCCTTGGCCATCTGTGCGGCCGTGACCCTGTCGCTTTTGGTGTCGATCAGCGTGATTCCCACGGCGGGGGCGAAGTTCCTGCGGGCCGGCCGGCCCGCACGCGGCCCTATCGCCAGGGCCGTCCGTTCGCTGTTCGGCCTGGTGCCGTTGCTGTCCTGGGGTTGCGACGCCTTCTCCCGACTTATCCACCTGATGACCTTTCCCAGCTTGGCCGGGGCCTGGCTCCGCGTGGTGGTGATTGTGGTGATCACTCTTCTCGCGGTGGGGTTGAGCTGGATGCTGATGCTTCCGGCCAGTTACCTCCCCGACGGGAACAAGAACTTCACCTTCGGGTTGATGTTCAACCCGGCCGGTTATTCCTTCGAGCAGAACACGTCGGTCGCCGAGCGCCTGGAAGCTTCCGTGCGGCCCTACTGGGAAGCGAAGGACTCCCGGGAAGCAACGGCCATCGCCCCGCTGGCCGACCCGCAGACCGGCAAGCCCATCCCTGAGGTCCCCGCGCTGGACGAGTTCTTCTTCGTCGTCTCCCGGGGCCGGGTGTTCATGATCACCACCAGCAAAGACCCGGACAACGTCCGTCCGGTCCGAGCCATCTTGGCGCAGGCGATGAAACAGATCCCCGGCAGCCATGGCTATGCCTCGCAGCGGTCCATTTTCGGGCGGAACGCGGGCGGGTCCAACTCCGTGGAAGTCGAGGTCGTCGGCACCGACATGCAGCGGCTGAAGACCAGTGCGGCCCATCTCCAAGACAGGCTCAGGGACGAGTTCTCCAAGTTCGCCGTGCGCAGCGACCCGATGACCTTCAACGAGGCCGGACCGGAGCGGCAAATCGTCATCGACCAGGTTTGCGCCAAGGAGCTGGGCATGAACGTCGACTCGCTTGCCCTGGCTGTCCGGGCGATGGTCGACGGGGCAATCGTCGGCGACTTCAACTTCGAGGGGGACAACATCGACTTGGTCATCATCCGCGATCCGCGGATCGAGCTGACGCCCGACGGGCTGGCCGACGTTCCCCTGGCCATCACCGAAGAGGACGGCCGCAAGACGATCCTGTCCCTGGGCGAGCTGGTCCATTTCGTGGAAGCCGACGCTTCGCAGTCGATCCGGCGGGTGGAACAGCGCCGTGCCGTGACGTTCACCGTCAATCCCCCACCCGAAATGGCCCTGGAAGAAGCCCAGGCAAGAATTGAGGAGCTGGTCGCCGAGTCGCGTCGGGAAGGGGGCATGGCCGCCGGCGTGCGAGTGAACATGGCGGGCAACGCCGACAAGCTGACGCAAACCCGGACCGCGCTGTTGGGCCGCTGGGACGGCTGGAACCTCGAGTCGCTGGCCAGCGTCGGCTTCAGCCGCTTCTTCCTCGCCCTGGTGATCACCTACCTGCTGATGGCCGCCTTGTTCGAAAGCTTCCTCCATCCGCTGGTCATCATGTTCAGCGTTCCACTAGCCACGGTGGGCGGGTTCGTCGGACTCCGCCTGGTCCGAATCTTGGATCCCACCCAACAGCTCGACGTCCTGACCATGCTCGGCTTCATCATCCTCATCGGCGTGGTCGTCAACAACGCGATCCTGATTGTCCACCAGGCGCTGAACTTCATGCGGGGCATCGGAGAAAGCGAGCAGGGAACTTGCCAGCCGCTGCCCCCGCGCGAAGCGATCCGCCAATCGGTCAAGACCCGAATTCGGCCGATCTTCATGACCACGGCGACCAGCGTCTGCGGAATGCTCCCCTTGGTCCTTGCCCCGGGAGCAGGCAGCGAGCTCTACCGGGGCCTGGGCGCGGTGGTGGTCGGCGGCCTGGTCTGCTCCACCCTGTTCACGCTCGTCGTGGTACCGCTCCTGTTCAGCCTCGTCATGGATGCGAGAACACTCTTCCTCCGCACGCTCTTTGGAAAGCACGGAGAGCAACAGGTCCCCTCACTGGCGCAGCCAAGCACCGATGGCGCGGACCTTCCTCCCCCAATGCTGGATCCGGTATCCACCGCGTAGTCCGTTACCGCCAGCGGCGCGGCAAACTGCCGCGATCACTTCGCGATGTCACGGTTCTTGGCCCGCGTAGTGGCAAGACGCGGTTCGAGTTGTTGGGTGCTGCATGGTGAAAGGTTCTTTTCCGGGCTCGGCGCCGCGACTTGACCGGAGCGTCCGCACTCCGACTTCACGCGTCCTCGACTCAACACCGCAACGGCAGCCGCAACTGATCCAGCAGCCGGAACAGCACGTGCTGCCGACGCCCGTCCACATCCGACCGACAATACCGACTCCAACCACCATCGATCGTCGCAGATGATATTCCGAGAAATCAAAACACGATCTCGCTTGGGCCCCTTGCTGGGCCACTCTTCAACGTGGTAGGGCTTGAGTTGACCTGCCCCGAGGGAGGGGTAGGTGTCGATGAAGGACTGAAGGAAGTCCCTGTACCATTCGTAGGTTCGTGGAGCCCTGTGGGCTTGTGTCCAGTCGAGGAACTTGTCTAGGAATGACTGCTACGTGTTTTTGGTTGAGCTGGGGTCTGTCGGCCATCAGCTCGTGGAACTGTCGAAGAGCCTCATCCTTGTCAGGACCCAAAGGATGCTGCTTGCCGTCGATCATCACGTACCAAGAGTTGGTGAACTTCCTGAACCGGGGTTTGGGCGGTCGGCTCATGGTTCCGTGCAATGATTCCGTGCAATTGACTGATTCGAGCGTTCACTGTATCATACAAATCGTTGAAATAAATCAACTTCGGGGCGTGGCGCAGCCTGGATAGCGCGTCTGACTGGGGGTCAGAAGGTCGCTGGTTCAAATCCAGTCGCCCCGACATCGCAAAGCCCGACGTAGCAATAAGTTACGTCGGGCTTTGCTTTTGTCCCGCAGGGGCGAAAACGCCCGGGGCTACCGGGAAAGAAAACGGCGGAATTCCGTCCGAGAATCGGCCCGGGGCTACCGGGGGCTACCGGCCGGAAGTCGAGGCGGTCGGTCAGAAGCGACACCCGCCCGCCGCCCTCGGCCTGGGCGTGATCTCCAGGTGCCGTCCGGTGTCGACGGTCGACGAAACCTCGGGAATCGCGGGAAAGAGGGAGGTTTCGGATACGGGGCCGCCCGGCGGGGCCCGGTTGCAGTCGGGACACCCGCCAAGTGGCAAAGGGTGGTGAAAGCCGCCCGACGGCCCGCTGTGGCACTCGAACGGTGGCGGGCCGCCGGGGGCACAACGTCAATTCCGCGATGGCCCGGGCAACGGATCGTCCGCGGGCCATGCCAACGTAAAGCCGGCCTCCCCACCGGCAAGTAGGATTTCCCGGACACTCTCCCGTGTGCCGTGCAGCATGATGATGTGATCCGGCGGC
>JBDRTC010000588.1:0-2753 GCA_043824335.1 Planctomycetota bacterium
TTTGACGTCGAGGTACGGAAGGCGGCTCGGCCCATCCCCGGGAAGCAGCGACAAGCGCACGTCGCCACCGCCGAGCCCGCTCCCGAGGAACGCGAGCTCCACCTGCCGTTCCGAGGGTGGATCGTCTGAAGTCCCTCCAGAGGGCGGGGACAGATCGCGCTTGTAAAAGACGACGACCGAAACCTCGTACTGCGGGATGTTTTCAGGGTACGTGAACGGAGCCGCGTTGCCCAAGGCAAAATCGACGGTCTCGGCCGAAGGCGAGACCGTGACCATATAGGTGTAGTCCCCCGCGTTCTGGCCATAGAGCGCGTTTCCCGGTGACGGTTCCCCCGGCAACTGTGGAAATGGCTTTCCGCTACCAGTGTCGGAGAAGAACATCATCCGAGGCCGGGCGGTGTCGTCGTCGGGCACGGGAATCACCAGGTCGTCGTGCCACATGAAGCCTGAGCTGGCCAATACCTCACTGAGACCTACACTGCTCAACGTGATCCGCTGCAGCCGCGTCCAGGTTCTCGGGTACGGGAACGGTGACGAGAAGACCCAGACCGTTGGAGGCAGAATCGGATTCCCCAGGCTTCGGGGGTTGTAGGGGAAATCGCTGAACTGGTAGCGATTAGCGCCCGGGTTTTGGTTCTTGGCAATATACAAAGGGTCGATGGCGAACGACTCGCCAAACTCAAATCCCCTGTCTGGCGCGTACCTTGGGACCGGTGCGGGGGGGGACGGCAACCGCGGCTTGTCCTGCAAGACCAACGCTCCGGTGACGTCTTGCCAACTCCCCGGGTTGAGCATGCCGCGGACCTTCATGTCCTCGATGACCGACGGGCCGATGGCGGCGGCGCGGTCGGCCTTGACGGCTTGGAGGATCTCGTGGCCGGCCACGGGGATCACGGCCGCCACGCCCAGGAGGCCGATGGAGAGGACGAAGATCGAGATCAACACCTCCAACAGGCTCACGCCGCAACGCGGCACTGCGGAAGGGGACAGTCCCATTTTGGGCACCATGCTTCGCATGGTCGGGCGAAAATCGGGACAGTCCCCCGCTTGGCTCCCCTCTCCCCGCTTGCGGGGAGAGGGGTTGGGGATGAGGGGTTTTCGGAGCGGCTCCAAGTATTTCACGTTAACGTCCTCCTTTGCTGACTTGTGCTTCCCGGGCCAACCTGCGCGAATCGTAGACGGTCAAAGCCAGAGACGTATTTGTTAGGAGGTCGACATTATCCTTTAGCTGGTCATCCGCAGGATCGACGTAGTAAGTCGATACCTCCGCCACAGTGACCAGCCCCGTTTGCGGATTGAGCGTTACCCACAGGTTTGTCGCATCCTGCCAGTTCCACAGCCCGTCTTCAGCCTGTGCGGGTCCGCCGGGCTGGAGCGCCATCCGCTCCCACTTGCCTACCATGAAGTGGATGGGACTGGCCGCGCGGTCACGGCCGTACGAGCCGGTGGCCGAATCAAAGAAGTACACTTGATCCACGCCCCCGTTGGGAGAGAACATGACCACGACGGGTCTAAGGTCGGTGGCATTCTCCGGATCGAATGTTCCCGGCATGCGGTCCGTTCCCGAGGCGCCCAGATCGATCACCGCGCCGCGGGAGAGTTGCAGCACCCGCCCCGACGAAGCCACCGGCAGACGGTAGATCTTAAACGGCACCGCTGATGACCCCGACCCCCAGGGAACGTTGTAACCACCCTTGGGATCTACGGCAAGTGTAAGCCAACGGTTGTTGATCCACCCATTGGCGTTCACAGTGAAGCCGGGCGGATCAAAGTCGATGAATACGTCGCGTAGTGGGAAGTCCTGGCCGGGATCGGCCGGTGGGCTCGGATCGCCGGCGGGATTGTTGTCCGTCGTATCGTCAACAATCGTATAAAAAGGCCCCTGATAGTTGAGCTGTATTAAATCCCCACGGCGGATCAGGCCGGGGGAAAGTTCGTTGGGCTTCACCCTAAGCCTCACATAACCGCCCATCATTCCCGGGAAAACCATGGCGCCCTCGACGTCGCCTCCGTACGCGAACGGAACTTCGGCCTCGCGCAGGACGGCGCAGGCCTGGGGCTGGCGGTCGAGCCGCTCGAGGAGCACGCCCACGGGCCGGCCGGTCGTGATCGCCTTGTTCCGGGCGGCGCCGAAGAAGACGGTCACCGACCGGGACGCCTCCCGAACCCGCCGGCCCTCCGGCAAGAACTGCATCGCGGGAATGGCGACCGCGAGCAAAACGAGCATGATCCCGATCACCACGAGGAGTTCCAGCAGCGTGACGCCGCGCCGGGCTGTGCTGTGTGGCCGAACACCTGACATGCTAATCCGCCTCGGTACGGTGATTGTGGATGTTGTCGTAGTGGTCCAGCGAGTCGGGCGTAGTTTTGGGACCCGCGCTCGGATCAGGTGGCTCCGGCGGATCCATCGCCGTCACCGACTCGTTCCTGATGTCGACCGGGATGCCCGCCTCGTTGGGAGCCGGGCTGGCCGCCGGACCGAAAAAGAACGGATCAAGTTGATGGGTAGAGGCGTAACCCCCTTCGAAGTTGATGTCGTAAATCCCGTCCGGGCCCGCCGAATAAATGAAGGGCACGAGGCGATACGCGTAATTGTAAAGGTTGCGCTGGTCGAATGGATCGTGGTCTGCCAGGGCAGCGGCCTGCATAGCGTTGGGGTCCAGTTGGTTATTGACTGGATCATAAGTCTGCGCTTGAACGTCGGATTCGGTCACTCCGGGCGCCCATCGGAGGAAGAGGATCGGGTTTCCCCA
>JBDRTC010000589.1:0-4642 GCA_043824335.1 Planctomycetota bacterium
CGTTGATACGGAAGTCAACCGCCCGGGCGTCGACAGCGTTGGCGTTGAACTCCTCAAGCATCGTTTGCCGAGGTGTCGTAACCACCGCTCCAGTACCACGCAACGCTTCGGTGGGCAGAAGATCCTCCAGACCCACGGCTCCTTGAGTCGATTGTGTCGCAGCTGCTGCCATCCACGAGGCAATCATTGCGGCGGATACCAGCCCTGCTTCGACTCCGGCGCTATCATCAGTCGCACTGCGAACCGGCTTGCGCCGGATCGCATCTCCCTGTGAGTCCTGGGGCTTTGGCACGTCGCCTTGAATCGCCTTTTGCAGTATGCCTTTCACCTTTTGCCTATACTGTTGATCCTTCGGTTTCGGACAGAGCTCGTCGATGCGACTCAAGTACTCTTCTACGGCCCCTGCATCCCATTCCATGATGCCCAGGATTGCCGCATTCAGGGCGTAGGTCAGGAGCCAATGCGGGTTCTCCAGGACACAGCGGGTTTCGTCGCTAATCTCCACCTCGCGAACATTCGGCTGTGATCCGCCCGAACCGACTGAGCGACTAAAGACAACTCCGGCAAAACCGTCAGAATCGTCTTCCTTGTACGGAAAAAAGCCCAGATTCATATCAAAGTGATCGACCATGCCCCACGCCAAGAGCTTCTTGCCCGTCCAATGGGCAATCGGATCACCCTTGACCCGCACAATAATCAGCTCGTCCACGCCGGTAAGCCGCTTGGCTTCCTCGGCGGTTCCAAACGGGGGCGCAAACAGAATCAATCGACGCACCTTCTTGATAGTCCGCTGCTTGATTCGCGTAACGGCCTCGTCACAGCCATTACTGTGCGCAACCAGGGTGTCGATCTCGGCGTCCTCAAGCCTACTGGCATGGACGGTTGCTGGCACCGTGCGGTTCACTTGCGCGCTTATCACTCGCAAGATTTCAAGAGGAGCGGTCACAGCGCTATCGGTACTCATCCCGAAGGCAAAAACGTCAAAATTATCCCCGAGTAGAGGCTTCAGCCAACTCACGGCCTCATCCGTGTTCGTTTGCACCCAGCCCGTCCCTAAGAACACGACTGTCCCGTATTGTCGCTGGCCGAGAAACGCATCGATGTTCCGATTGGCACGTTCGAAGTTGCGGTCATCCTGTCCAAAGGCCGCGCCCGCGTGTATCGAGAGGAAAACAGCGGCAACGCAATAGGCGACTAGTAAGCCAACTCCGCGTGGAATCGGATTGGGTCGCACCCCTTCCTGCACCTTGTGTACGGACCATGCGAACGATCGCAATCCGGCAACGGCGCCTTCAACGTGACGACATGGAGAACAAGCCATATTCATAGGTCACCTCCCGTGGAATGTATCCCCTGAAACAGAGACTGATGAACACGCCCAACCGGACTCGTCCGCCGGTTGGTGTTTACGTCGCGGCCATCTCAATCTGCATTCGGTTTTGTCTCCGCATGGCGGGGAAGCAACGTCTCCCATGTCGAGAGCGCCCCGTACGATTCTCTTCCTTTCGATAACAGCCCCCAGTACTCCTCAATTGCCAGATTCGACGCCTCCGTCTTCCACGCGAGATCGAACGCCTCGAACGCCACGCCGTGGAAGATCCAAACATCGGGTGAATCGTCGAGCCGTGCGACGATGCCCGGCTTCAGGTACGACTCCCAAAAGGTCTTCTGTGTTTCGAGCGTGAAACCTTCCTTGCCGCCGTGCGGGAAGCCGGTTTCCTTCAGCAGCAGCGGTTTGTTTGCCTGCCGGGCCAGGTTCTCCGCCTGCCGGCGAGCCCAAGCGGCCGCTTCGGCGGCGTCCAGGTGCGGCGCGTCGAATACCGGATGGATGTTGGCCGCCAGAAAGTCGCCGAACTGGCGGACCGCTTCCGAGCGGTAGCCGACCAGCGGTTCGCTAGTAGTAAGTGGTATCGTCTTGGGGATCTTGCCGCGGAGTCGGACGGCAGCCGTTGTCAAGTCTTCCGGCCCGTAACGATGAAACGTGATTCCTTCGTTGCCCACAATCACGCCCAGAGCAAGGTCCGCATGATATCGACCGACCAGCGCCGCGACGCCGTCGATCTCCGAGTCGGACTTCGGCTGCCAGATGCCGATCAGCACGGCCCGGTATTTCAGTTCCTTGGCCACCGCCAGGATGCGTGGCGTGGACGATTTGTTGCAGCCGTAGAGCACCAGCCCGTCGAAGACCGGACGCAGGACCTTCAGGTCTGTCCGGATCGAGCCGGTCGTGAGAAAGTCGTGGTTGCCAGGGAATCGAGGATCCAACTCGGAGGGAGAATACGACACCAGCCTTGGCGTGGGACTTCCGGTCAGATAGGCGAAGAAAGGGAAGTCCACCTTCGCCTTGGTTTCTGCACCGATCGAGATTTGCACGAAGGCAACGACAAGAACTGCGACAATCGCCAACAGACAACGCCTACTCATACCGAGCCCTCCTGCATGGAGAACAGTGACCCAAGCTGGATGGTCGTTGTCACGACGCAGGCAATTGTAGCACAACGTTCACGCTGCTGTCCAGGGAGTGAGTAAGTTCTCTCGCGTCGGCGGGCTTTGCCTGGCGGCGATTGACTTTACAACGGTCGAAGTGTGGACCAAGGGAGGATTGGTGACCTACTATCTCCTCTTCGTCATGGAGGTGGCCACGCGGCGAGTTCACTTTGCCGGATGCACACCGAATCCTGATGAGCCGTGGATGCGGCAGATTGCTCGGAATCTGACGAACTTTGAAGACGGCTTTCTCAACGACACTCGCTACCTGGTTATGGATCGGGACGGCAGGTTCTGCCTGCGCTCTTGCGAGTTTCTTGAGACCGAAGGTGTCAACTGCGTCAAGCTGGCGCCAAAGAGCCCCAATTTCAACGCCCAAATCGAGAGGTGTTTCAAGAGTCTCAAGGAAGAAGCACTTGAGAGGATGATCCTTTTTTGGCGAAAGATCGTTGCGAAATGCGGGCAACGAATTCCTTCTCCATTATCACGCCGAAAGAAATCACTAAGGTCTTGACGACAAGATCATCGATCCCGGAAACGAGATCGGTCGTGGCGAAGGCGAGATTGTATACCGAGAACGACTCGGTGGCATGTTGCGGTACTACTACCGCGATGTGGCTTAGCCTCCCTGACGACGTGCATCCATTCCGACGAGCCATCTCGATATGTCCTGCGTTGCACCCCAGCAAACGATTCCTGGCAGGGTCCGACCCGGTATCACCACGAACACCGCCTACGCGCACGCAGCCTGACCGAAATACAGCCGTCCGACCGGCTTCAAGGCCAAGTTGTCAAAGAGCTTTCACGTCGGCCGAGTTTTTGACTGCGCGCTAATCAACAACCTCTCCAAGGGCCATTGCTGCCCGCGCCCGGACGAATGTATCGTCGTCATCCTCCAGTGCTGTAATGAGCGGCTCGACGGCACGCTCGTCGCCGATATATCCAAGGGCCATTGCTGCCGAGGCTCGTACCCGCCAATCCTTATCCTTCAGTACCGCAATCAGCGGCTCCACCGTACGCGCGTCGCCGATCTCTCCAAGGGCGTCCACAGCCGACACGCGGACATCCGAATCCTCATCCTTTAGTGCAGCAATCAGTGGCTCTACGGCCGGCACGCCAACCTGTACAAGGGCCCGCGCAGCCGACTCGCAGACCACCGAATCGCCATCCTTCAGTGCGGCGACCAGCGGCGCCACGGCACGCGGGTCACCAATCTGTCCGAGGGCCCACGCGGCCGAACTGCGGACGCCGTACTCGTCATCCTCCTCCAATGTGGCGATCAGAGGTTTCACGGCGCGCTGATTACCGATCCGTCCAAGAGCATTCGCGGCGATATCGCGCAGGACCCAAGAGTCATGCTCCAACTGGGCGATAAGCCGTTCCACTGCGAGTTCGCCTTCCCCCGCCTGAGCAACCTCCTCCCACTCTCTCTTCGCAATCAGATAAGCCATCCTCTGTTGGTTATTGTTGGGATTCCAACCGAGCGAATCCAGGGCGTCGGCGGCGCGGAGGCTGATATTTTCATCCTTCAGCGCGGCAATCAGCGGCTCCACGGCTGGCCCGCGAATCCGAACGAGGGCGTGAAAAGCCGAGTCGCGGACATAGGAATCCTCATCCTTCAGCGCGGCAATCAACAACTCCACGGCACGCTCGTCGCCGATCTGTCCAAGCGCGACCACGGCCGACACGCGGACACCCAACAAAACAACCTTCAGAACGGCGATCAGCGGCTCCACCGCACGCGCGTCGCCGATCTGTCCAAGGGCATCCACGGCCGACTCGCGGACACCCGAGATCTCATCTTTCAGAGCGGCGATCAACGGCTCCACCGCCCGCTCGTCGCCGATCTGTCCAAGGGCGTTCACGGTCGACACGCGGACACCCGAGTTCTCATCCTTCAGTACGGCGATCAGCGGCTCCACGGCACGTGCGTCGCCAATCTGTCCAAGAGCCTCCGCGGTCGACTCGCGGACCCGCCAATCCTCATCCTTCAGCGATGCAGTCAACGGCTCCACGGCACGTGCGTCGCCGATCTTTCCAAGGGCCTGCGTGGCCCGGCGGCAGACCCACGAATCCTCATCTTTCAGAGCGGCGATTAGCGCGTTTACGGCGCGTTCGTTACCCATCCGTCCAAGAATCTCCGCAGCCGAAGCAC
>JBDRTC010000590.1:0-4158 GCA_043824335.1 Planctomycetota bacterium
TTCGATCGTCACGGTCGGCTGCTGATACCCGTCGACCGAGATTGCCCCCAGGGCGGCTTCCTCGAGCGCTGCGGGGAGATCGTCCAGATTGACGTTCGCCAGCGGCATTTTCTCCGGCGTCAGCAGTCGGTCGCCGTACTTCTGACGAAACGTCGCCGGTTGTGATCCGAAGCGGAAAAGCCAGAATTCGCATCGGGTGGACTTCAGCCCGTCGCAAGTACACCATGTCACGTACTTCGGGGTGCCACCAGAGCACTCCAGGCAGTTGCGGCGAACGTGCCGCACGGAAAGGTTAGGGGGTCTCTCACAGAAATGGCCTCCAGTCGCGTAATCCATTGACAGAACCAATGAAATTCGGCCTGGTTCAAATCAGGGTTACAACTTCCGTTGGCCGAAGTCACGAGACCTATGATAGCGTTGTTAAGTTGTTTGTTTGCAGTGAGTTATGTTGAAGCAACTCGGTTTTTCTGAAACAACTCGAAGTTCGATCGAAATCTAAGAGTGTTCGGGCGCAACTGACTATAGGATAAGTACTTAACCGTGCTAGCTTCACCCATATTTCAGGGGCGTTCAAATTGGGGCAATGCTGGACGTAAAAGGGGCGGCGTTGTTACCCGAAAAAGGGCAAAATTGAACCAGGCCCGAAGCTTTACACCGGCGGGTACATAAGTCTAATGTTCGGCGGTATTTAGAAAAAAGTGGGCGATACTGGGCTCGAACCAGTGACCCCTAGCTTGTCGAGCAAGGGCGCAAACCACGCCGAGAAGCCTCAAGACTCTTTACTACCAACATTTTACGGGAAACCGGGACTTTCGCAAGCGGTTGCATAGTGTAGCGTTCTCTTGCGAAGAAACACCGTATTACGGAGGTTACTCCGTATTCTTCCGTACTGATTGCGCCCCTCATCACGTTGCCTGTTCCAGCCGCGAAACGGCCGCCGTCATCGACAGGATATCTTCCACCGGCTAGCCTGGTGCTCGGCCGGGACGTGCCGGGTTCGCCGACCCGGAAAGCCTCGATGCTTACCGTCCCGGCCATTTTCTTGCCCATCCCCACGGGACCTGGCCCAGTGACGGAGAGCCGGGTGTGGCACTCCTGCCACAGCAGCGGGAATTGGGTGGAGGCCACGAGGTCGCCCCGTACGGCCCCGCAAAGGCCCCCATGTGGTCGTCCCGACAGAGACAACGCCACCAACCGGCGTGCACTTCGCAGACGCCAGCGTTGTCTCCGTATCCTAAACCTCGGGAATCGCGGGAAAGAGGGAGGTTTCGGATACGGGGCCGCCCGGCGGGGCCCGGTTGCAGTCGGGACACCCGCCAAGTGGCAAAGGGTGGTGAAAGCCACCCGACGGCCCGCTGTGGCACTCGAACAGGTTGCGGACCGCCGGGGGCAAAGCATCAATTCCGCGATGGCCCGAGCAACGGATCATCCGCGGGCTATGCCAACGTAAAGCCGGCCTCCCCACCGGCAAGTAGGATTTCCCGAACACTCTCCCGTGTGCCGTGCAGCATGATGAAGTGATCCGGCGGCAAGTCGTCCGGCCTCCCCCCTAGATTTCGCTTCCAGCGCCGCCAACCCCACACCTACGTGCCCCTGGAGGGCCATTGCCCCTCTGAACGTCCAATCGCACCACCCCACCCTCGAATCGCGTTTCTAGCCCAAGTTACGCTACTGTGCGTCAATTCTACCGGGTTTTGGCTCCGGACAGAACGTAAGTCTAGTGCCATCGGTCGAGTTTTGGCCGAAGGGCGATGTAGTGGAAATTCCGGGCGGACTGAGCTTGTCAAAGGGCGTGGGTCGGGAGATCCTTTAGCTCATCGAAGAGCGAGGGATCGCCGATGTTTCTGCGGCGTTATCAGCGACGGTCGGGTGGACGGCGGCGCACGTATTGGGCGCTGGTCGAGTCGGTGCGGACCGGCCGGGGATCGCGGCAGCGGGTGGTCGCCTACCTGGGCGAGTTGAAGCGTAGCGAGCAAAGCGGCTGGGCGCAACTGGGCCGCAAGCTTTCGGGCAAGGCGAAGCCCAGACGCTCGCTGTTCGATCCGCCCCATTACGATGATCCGAGCGACGACGAGCCGGTTCTGGTGCGTTTGCGGGATGTTCGGCTGGAGCGGCTGCGGGACTTCGGCGACGTATGGATGGGTTTGGGGTTGTGGCGGCTGTTGGGGCTGGACAGGCTGTTGGAGGAGTTGACGCCTGCCGGTCGGGAAGAGGTGCCTTGGCCGGTGGTGGCCGCCCTTTTGACCATCGCCCGGTTCTGCCGTCCGCAGAGCGAACTGCACATCGAAAGCACCTGGTATCGCGGCACGGCCTTGGAGGACTTGTTGGGCGTGCCGGTCGAGAAGGTTCACACGGACCGCTTGTACGGCGGTCTGGACTGGTTGCTGCCGCACAAGGCGGCCATCGAGAAGCATCTGAAGGACCGGCTGGGATCGTTGTTCGACCTGGAGTACGACCTGCTGTTGTACGACGTCACGAGCACCTATTTCGAGGGCGAATGCAAGGCGAATCCTCTGGCCAAGCGGGGTTACTCACGGGACAGCCGGCCGGACTGCTTGCAAGTCTGCATTGGCGTGGTGGTGACCGACGACGGGATTCCTTTGGGCTACGAGGTGTTCGCCGGGAACCGCAACGACGCGACGACCGTCGAGGAGATCGTCGAGGCGATGGAGCAGAAGTACGGCCGGGCCAATCGCATTTGGGTGATGGACCGGGGAATGGTGAGCGAAGCGAACCTGAAGTTCCTTCGGGCTCGCGGCGGCGAGTACCTGGCGGGTACGCCCAAGGCGATGCTGCGGCAGTTCGAGGAGCACTTGACCGAAAAGGGCTGGCAGGAAGTGCAAGAGGGGGTGGAGGTGAAGTTGGTGTCGGGCCCGGAAGGAGACGAGACGTTCCTCCTGGCCCGCAGCGCCGATCGGCGCGAGAAGGAAAAGGCGATGCACGAGCGGTTCATCGGGCGGTTGGAGGAAGCCCTGCGCAAGCTGCAGGCTTCTGCCCAGAGCGGTCGGCTCAAGGACGAGGGCGTGGCCAACCGACGGCTGGGCCGCTTGCTGGGCCAGTACTGGCGAGCGGCCGGAGCGTTTGAGGTGAAGATCGAGCGGCTGTCACCGCCGCGAGGGAAACAGCGGTTGCGGGTCACCTGGAAACGCAATCGGCGTTGGAGCGACTGGGCCGCGCTCTCGGAGGGCTGCTACCTCTTGCGCACCAACCTCAACGAGACCGACCCCGCCGTTCTCTGGAAACGGTACATCCAATTGACCGAGGCGGAATGGGCCTTTCGGATCACCAAGGACGAACTGGAGATCCGCCCCATCTGGCATCAGAAGAAGGACCGCGTCCTGGCCCACATCCTCGTCTGCTTCCTGGCCTACGTCCTATGGAAGACGCTGGCGCAGTGGATGCGGCGATCGGGCCTGGGCGATGCCCCGCGGACCGTGTTGGAGGAACTGGCCAAGATAAAAAGCGGCGACGTCGTCCTCCCCACGCAAAGCAAGCAAGGCCACGACACCGGCAGCGTCCGGCTCCGCTGCGTCACCGAAGCCGATCCGGCCCAAAAGGTCCTCCTCAACCGCCTCGGCGTCACCCTCCCCCGACGCCTGCGACGCATCGACGAAGTTGTACAAATGTAGTGAAACAGATGCCCCGAAAATGAACGTAAGTCCTTTCCTACCAACAAACCGATCCGCACAACTGCGTAACTTGGGCTAGTAGCTCAGAAGTGGGACTATGGCGCCCGGCGGAAGAAGAAGCCCGGCCGGCCGCCGACGCCGGAAGAAATTGCCCAGTTGGTCGTCCAGATGGCCCGTGAGAATCCCAGTTGGGGGCTACGATCGCATTTAAGGGGCGCTGGCCAACCTTGGGCATAAGATCTCGGATCAGACGGTCGGCAACATCCTGAAGGCTCACGGTATCGAACCGGCACCGGATCGCAGACGCCAGACGACCTGGAAGACGTTCCTTGAGTCCCATTGGGACGTGCTGGGGGCGATCGACTTCACCACCATGGAGGTCTGGACCAAAGGGGGACTGGTCACCTACTACCTGCTGTTTGTCATGGAGATCGCGACCCGTCGAGTCAGCTTTGCCGGCTGCACGCCGAATCCCGACGAATCGTGGATGAAACAAGTCGCCCGGAATCTGACCGATGCCGAGGACGGC
>JBDRTC010000591.1:0-12791 GCA_043824335.1 Planctomycetota bacterium
AAACCTTCCCGGTCGGGCGCGATCGCCGTCGTCTGCTCCTCTTTCGCGGTGGGGCGGCTCAGCCGCCAGTCCTTGGGGAAGGCGACCGACGATTCGAATCGTAGCGCGCAGATGTGCGGGATGCACGATTCGCACGAGAGCTTGACTGTGTGCCTCCCCTCCGTGATCGGCACGGTGCACTGCTTGAACCATTGGGCGTGGTCGGTGTGCCAGTTGCCCGTCACGTCCGTGAAGCCGCGCACGACCTGCTCGCCATCGAGCAAGATGTCGACGGGGCGCGACTGAGCCGCCGTGTAGAGCGCGTAAACGGTGTAGTCGGCCGTGACGGGGAAGTCGAGGTCGTACTCGGCCTGATTCGGCATCTCGCCGCCGTTGACGATGCAGGGGTACTTGCCCGCATAGCTCCGCGCCACGCTGCGGGCATCCACATTGCCGCGGTCGAGCCAGTCGCACCGGATGGTAAAGCTGTCGGCCAGCGCCCCGCCGGCAAGGAGCACACACAGGTTGAGGATAATGGCGAGGGGAAGCGAAGCTGGCTGAACGACTCGGAAGGAAGAAGTAGTAGTCATGTCATCGCTCTCATAAGGGCTTCGCGGCCGTCCGAGACCGGGATTAAGGGTTGACTATGGGCTCATTCTGCTCAGGCCAGGGCCACGTGTCAAGACTTCAGCAACGAGAATTGACCGAAGCACTCATCGCTGTGTTTCATCATGACCATTACCCGTGAGGTCAGTTAACCAGGCTCTGAGCCATTTGTGAAAAGGAAAAGAGATGCCCGATCTGTGAGCATCCGAGAAGCCTTTCCGGGTAAGGTCGATCCAGCCGCCCTGAGCCGCTGGATTCGCTGCTTCACGTCCGGGCTGTCGAGGGCGCCGGGCGGGTCTTCGCTCTTGGCCTGTAGATCGCGGCCTGGACGGGGCCGCTGTGCAGACGACGACCAGGATGAGGTGCAGGGCGATGCCGGGTTTCATCGGAGGCTCCAGCCGAGGTGAATTCTGGGGACCGCTTCGATTCTCCCCGTGTGACGGCTGATCGGTCAAGCTCGGGCCCGGAATATGCCCTGGGCGAGGCTGCCGCCGGAACGACTGCGCCGGGATACGAAGGTTTGATGGGGCTCGACGGAACAAGCCCCTCGTGGCAACACTTCCCCGGGGCGGTTAGACTCGTGCTATTCGATTTTCGCATCCATAATCCACCAATTGGGAGCGAACGCCATGACAAGAATCAAACAGGCAGGACCAGCAATATTGGTCGTGGCCTTGATCGCCGGAGGCGGAGTAGGAATGGTCATGGGTGCGGAGGCAGCCAGGACCGCAGATCCCGGGACGCTAATGATTGCTGACTTCGAGGAACCCGACGTGCTGGACCGGATCGGGTGGAATGATGGGGTGTCTGTTTCGCTCACCGACCGGGACGTGGCGACCGGCCGGCGCGCGCTCGAGGTCCGCGTGAAGCCGTTTTCGTTTCACGGCAACAAGTGGCCTTACGTCTTCTTCAACGATCGCCACTTCCGCACGCCCGTCGACCTCACACGGCATTCCAGCCTTGCCGCGACGGTCCGGAACGTCACGGAGGGTCTGGCCACGGTGCGAATCACCTTGTCCAGCAAGCCGTACAATGACGGTGGTCGCAACCTGGAGGGCGAAGGTTTCGTCATCCCCGGCGGCGCCACGTTGGTCTGTAGCCTGCCGACCTCGCTCTTCAGACTTGGCCTCAACGACCCCTCGTCCGTTCAGATGCTGATGTTCGTGTTCCCGGCCAACGAAACGGACGCCATCTACCGTATCGATGCAATCCAGGCGGTGCACGACCCTGTCGAGGGCTCACCGGCAGAGAAACTCGCCGCCGCAGCCGGGGCCCTGCTGCGACAGATCGAGTCGCTGGAGCAAAGGATCAACTGGAAAGCGGTGCCTGCTGCCAATGTGGATGCCTTGCGGAACCGCATACCGGAACTGGCCGCGACCGTTCGCGAGGTCCTCTGCCGTGCCGAGACCGCCACGGCAGAGGGCTGGCGTGGTGCCTTCAACAGCAGTAGGGATGAGATCGATACCGTCTCCCGCCGGCTCGGTGAGTTCGCGCTTGCCGACAAGGCCGGGTTCCATCTGTGGCAGCGGTCACCGTACACCTACGTCTACCGCGATGCGTTGCCGGACTTTGCCAGCGCGGAGTTAGGCCGTATCGATGTCAAGATGGCCCGCAACGAGTTCCGGGATGCAAGCTTTATGGTGACCGCGTGCGACCGGGACCTCGAGCTTGTCGTGGATGTGGAGTCCGAGGCCCCGAGTCTTGCCGACGCTGTCCGTCTCCGCTGGTCCGAGTTTGTTACGCTTCCCAACGGGCAGGAGTACGGAGACGTGCTGTTGCCGATTGAAGGTTCCCTGGCGATCCCGCGCGGTGAAAGCCGGGAGCTGTGGCTGACGTTTGATGCTCGCTGGAGCGGACTCGGTTCGGGCAGCTACGGCTTTCGTCTTGAACTCCGAGATCTGGCGAGCGGGACAAAGCGCACAGTGCCTGGGAACCTGCGCGTTTGGGACATGGAACTACCGTCTTACGACATCCTTCCCAATAACGCCTACGTCGAGTACGACAACTCCGAAATCGGCGCCAATGTACCGGATCAGGGAGTGTGGCACATGAAGATGTACGGGGTGAACAAGGTCTTCGTGGTACCCAATGAACTGCCCTGTCCGGTCAAGGTCGATGACAATCTCAACATCACGACGTTTGATGCAGCCAGGCTGACCAGACGAATCACGCCCATACTGAAGGCTTGGAAAGCTGCGCCTGGCGACGAGCGGCTCGGGTGGATATTCTCCCTCAGCGGCGCACCCGACCGATTGCTTGAGAGCGACACCGTTGTCTATCCGTCCGCCCAATGGAAGTCCGTCCTGGCGCAATGGCTGCGTCGTTTCCGCGACCTCATGACCTCACTAGAGATCGCCGATGAGGACTGGATGTTCGTGCTTGCGGACGAGTCGAGCGAGTCTGTCCTGGTCACCTACGAGATTCCGTTTGCCGAGATGATCAAGGACATTGATCCCCACATCAGCTTGAGCTGCAACGCGAGCCAGGTCATCAATGACGCGGTGATGACCGACCGTTTCTTCAAGGCATTCGATGTTCTCCAGCCCAACCTCGACGCACTCAAGAAGTCGCCCGCTCTGCGCGAGTGGATTGGTACGAATCGCAGGCCGCTCTGGACCTACCGGTGCGAGTCGATGGCAGGTGTCGATAGGAACCTCTACGACTACTACCGAGTGTACGCTTGGGATATGATCAGGTATGGGATCACCGGCACTGGTATCTGGACGTACTGCGCGCAGGGCACAAGCCCCTGGGGGAAGACGAAGCGCGGCATCGGCTATAATCTCGTGTTCAAGCACCGTCAGAAGGCCGAGGTCGTCCATTCCCGGCGTTACGAATTCTACCGGGAGGGGGCGGATGATTACCGCTACGTACAGGCGCTGCTCGCAGCGGCCCGACAGAAGGGCGACGTGGCTGAGCGGGAGGCGCACGACTTGATCCGCGAGGCGGTCGCAGACATCACAGCGAACGTGCGCGATGTGACGCGCTGCGAGAAATGGCGCCTTCGGATCGCGAACGAGATACTCAAACTGCGAAGCCCCCCTTGAGCGGAATGGCTGGACGGGCTGGCGCGGAGGGATATGATCGAGCAGGCGCTGTCGGGGCTGGGTGTACCCGGGAGAGGACGAGACAAAGAGCATACAGCAGATAACGGAGGAATCCAGTGAGTGGGAAACCCAACGTACCCGAATGGCATCGGTCAGAGCAATTGAGCCAAATGGAATCCCAGTTGTTCCCGGACGGTTTCACGCTGAGGGACGAAGCAAACGCGATTGTGGCAATGGCCTTCCGCAACGGTCCCATAGAAGACCTGCACGTTGGCAAGTGGTCGGAGTTGTTGTCGAACCCGGAGCTGAGCAGGATCACTGACGACGAGATGAAAACGCTGATGATCAATGCTTGCGAACAGGTGGCAAAGCTTTTGGAGCTGAAGGAAAGCGACCCAGAGGAATACTACAAAAAGATGATGAGCTACGGCCACATGTACTGCCGGCGATGGGAACGATAGATCGAATCGCGGCCACAGCAACTTTCCCCACCAGCCTGACTGACTCTCTTGCCGATGCCACTGCTCCACCTGGAACCGCTGTCCCGAGGGATCACCAAATCCAACCTGCTTGCCTTTCTCCACACGGTCGGCGGCCTGGATCGTCAGCGCGTGGGGCGGATCGAGTTACGGGGCAGGGAGGCCACCGTCGAGATCCCCGATGGGTGGCAGTCCCGCTTGGTCAAGGCTCTGGACGGCGAAATGCTTGGCGGTCGCAGAGTGCAAGTGTGGGCGGATATTTCAACGGATTCCGGCTCTGGCGGCGAAGATCATTTCGAGCGATTGGCCCGCCTGCTGGACATGGAAAGCCGGGCAGAAGCCCAGGAGGCCGCCGAGCGTGGCCGGCGGCTGTCGCCTGCCGACGCCGAGCGCACGGGAACGAGCCTGGTCGATCTGGTCATCACCGACGAGGATGCCGGGCTGGGGGGCCGTTACCTCTTGCAGCTTGCCAAACGCAATCGCTCCTTGCTGCCCTGGACCCGCCTCGGCGTGGGAAGCCCCGTCGTCCTTTCGCCCGATACGAACAAAGCCACGACCAGGTATCGCGGGGTGGTCTACGAGCGTGCCGAAGGGTCTCTCCGGGTCGCGCTGGGCAGCATGGCGGATGACCTGGCAGAGCACGAAACCTGGAGGCTGGATCTCTCCACCGACGAAGTGGCCGTCGCGCGTCAGCGGTCCGCGCTCCAACGAGCCAGGGCGGCCAGCGGGGACCGCCGAGCCGAGTTGCGGGAGGTTCTGCTTGGCGGGCGACAGCCGGAGTTCGGCGCGGAGCAGGACGAACCGGCCCTCGATCCCGGACTCAACGACACGCAGCAGGAAGCCGTGAGGTTCGCGCTCTCCGCCCGCGACGTGGCCCTGATCCATGGCCCGCCGGGCCCCGGCAAGACGACCACGGTGGTGGAACTGATTCGCCGGGCAATTCGCCGGGGCCAGAAGGTCCTGGCCTGTGCCCCGAGCAACCTGGCGGTAGACAACATCTTCGAGCGGCTGTTGGTTGCCAAGGAACGGGCCGTGCGGCTGGGACACCCGGCTCGCGTGATGCCCGATCTCCGTGCTCACACCCTGGATCTGCTGGTGGACGACCATGCCGATGTCCGGCTGGCCCGCAAGCTCGTCAAGGAGGCCATGAGCCTGTTCCGACAGGCAGGCCGTTACACCCGGGCCAAACCTGCACCCGAGGCTCGCCAGGAGGCCCGCCGGGAAGCCAAAAACCTGCTGGCCGATGCCCGACGGCTTGAAGCCCAAGCCGTGGAGCACATCCTCGATACGGCCGATGTCCTTTGTGCGACCACGACCGGCCTGGACAGTGAGCTTCTGGGCACCCGACGATTCGATCTGGCTGTGATCGACGAGGCGTGCCAGAGCACCGAGCCGGGTTGCTGGATACCGCTGTTGTGGTGTGACCGAGTGGTTCTGGCTGGCGACCACTGCCAGTTGCCGCCGACCGTGGTCAGCCGGGAGGCGGCGGCTGAGGGCTTCGGTGTCAGCCTGTTCGAGCGGCTCGTGGCACTGTACGGCCCACAGATCTCCCGCAGGCTGACCGTCCAGTACCGGATGCACCAGGCGATCATGGATTTCTCGTCGCTGGAGTTCTACGAGGCCGAATTGGAGGCGGATGCGGTGGTACGAGAGCACTTGCTGGTCGGCCTGGAGGGCGTCACCCCCACACCGCTGACGCAATCGGCCGTCGAGTTCATCGACACTGCCGGGGCCGGCTTCGACGAGGAGGTCGAGCCTGATGGCCAGAGCCGCCTCAACCGGCAGGAGGCGACCCTGGTGTGCCGGAAGGTTCAGGAGCTACTGGATTCCGGTGTGGCAGCCGACGACATCGCCGTCATCACGCCCTACGCGGCCCAGGTGCGGCTTCTGCGAGAGCAGTTGCCCGTGGCGGGCCTGGAGATCGACAGCGTGGACGGTTTCCAGGGCCGGGAGAAGGAGGCCGTCGTGATGTCGCTGGTGCGGTCCAACCCAAAGGGCGAGATTGGCTTCCTGGCAGACGTGCGACGGATGAACGTCGCGATGACCCGTGCCCGAAGGAAGTTGCTGGTTGTGGGCGACAGTGCGACGGTGTCGGGCCATCCGTTCTATCGGCGGATGGTCGAGTATTTTGAGGGCCTGGGGGCGTACCGGACGGTGTGGGAGGGAGAGGGTGCCGTGTGAGGCCGTGAGGCCCGCGATGGCGAAGCTGGGCATGCCATTTCCACCAAACCCGGTCGTCGACACGCTGGATCTATCCCGAAAATACGTCCGGGAGCTTTACAGCCACCGCCTGGAGGACGTGGCCCGGTATCTCGAAGTTGCCGAGCCGGAGGACCACCGGGCTCTTTCGGACACCCGCCTGGCTATGGGCGTGTTCCAAAGGATCGTCGGTCGCAGCACCCTTTCAGTCCCACTCCACGGTGAACCGCGGGCTCGTGTATCGCGCTTCTGACCGTTGGAAACTCTCCTCGCTTTCTCGCTCGGTGACGACGCGCTTGTAGATCTTCAACTCATCGAGCAGGCCGATAAACGGCTGCCAATTGCCGGTCGTGAGCGACTTACCCACCATGTCCAGACTACCGGCGAAGACCGCGGGCAAGTCTTTCGTGCTGTCTCGTCTTCCGTTCAGGTAATACCGGGTCTGGAAGTTCTTTCGGTCCACGACGACGGCCAGATGGGTCCATGCGTTCTCCCGGACGGCGCCGTCCGATTCGGTTGTCCCGGGGTGTTTGTCGGCGTCGGTCATCTCCATGTGGATGCGACCGTCACAGGTGACGTCGAGATTCCACCACGTATCGGGATAAAGCCCCTTGTCGAGCAGCCTTCGACGTTTGTGCGGCGAGTCGACTTCGAGCATCGTGGGGCAGAGGTAGCATTCGATGGTGAAGTCGGAGGCGCCGAGCTGGATGAGCGGAGAATCCTCCAACTCGGCGAATCCACCACTCCCGTCGAGGTAGAGCGAGTGACCGAAATCACCCTTGGCGCGGGCGGTACCGCCCAGGTTACCCTCAAGCCCATTCCCCGAACTGTCCGCAAGCTTGTAGCCTCTCGCTTCGTCGCACTTCCAGTAGAGCGCCAACTGGTCGTTGTTTTGCATCCGTGTCGTGGCGGATCGTCCTGGCAGCCCCCGGATTGCCGGTGAGTGGATCGCGCGCTGCATGTCCTCGGCGTCGGCGGGCCCGAACAACAGGTTGTCTACGTGAAAGACCGTGTGGGCATCGCTCATGCTGCAAATACCGAGCCAGGTTGGCCGGACAAAGCCGTCGTCTACAAACGGCAGGTCACGAAACGCTCGATCCTCTTGACCGGGCACTCGCAGCGTGAGTGTGTATGTCTTCGGAGCGCCCGGCCCACTCTCGAACGCGACGTCGACCGTGAACCCGGTTCCCTTGGGAATGACGGCAAGTTCCCTGCCGCCGCTGCCGAACTTGCCGCAAGCGGTCAACGTACCGTCGGCGCTCCCGGCGAACGTCGGCCCGACGAACAGCCGGTCACGCCAGTCGCGAAATTCCATGTACCACTGGGCGGGTGCATCCTTGGAGTTGCAGATATCCACGGAGAACCGCAACTTGCCGGGAGGATAGTTCAACGCGTAAACCAGGTGCGGATTGTAGACTTGCTCCAGGTGGGCCGCATCGCGGAACCGGAGGCTCCGGCTCCCGGTAGAGGAACCGCCTTCGGCGACCTCGATCGACGCGGCCCCCTCGGTTTGAACCTGTGCTCGAGCGGGAGGGCTTCCGAGCGGCGTCAGCTCGAAGCCGTCGATGATCGGTTTCGGCGGTTTCATGTACTGAAAAACCACGGGTTGTTCGCGCTTCAGGACCAGGTTCTCCAGCGGCCAGGTTGCCCGATCAGGGCTCTCGTAGGCGCCGATCTTCGCGATCTGGTCGTTGATATTCTGGAAGCCAATCCCGAAGGCGGGTGAATCCGGCCGCAGCCGATAGTCGTCGTTCGCCGCGTCGACGAACCCCGGATCGGCCACGATCGAGTTCCGGTCGTGACCGGCGGCCTGCCACTCCAAGAGGGATCGATACGTTCGCTTCGCGTCCAACTCGACTTCGATCGGCAGGCCCCCGTGCCAGATCACGTTGTGATCGAACACCGCCTGTTTCGCGTTCCACTCAGGGTGTCCCCAGAGCCCAGTCAGATAGAGCTTCTTGTCTTTTCCGGTGTAGTAGAAGATGTTCCGCCGGATCTCGTTGGGGGGTTCCTGGAATCTGCCTTGTGGGTCGGAATGCATGAACCAGCCGAAGTGGACCACGCTGTCGAGTTGGATCGTTCGGTCGAGGGTCTCGACGAAGATGTTGTTCTCCACCACGTTGCCGCCGCCGAACTGGATGAAGATGCTGTTGGCGCCGGAGCGAGCGATGATGTTGCCGTACACAGAGACGCCGGAGATCGACCCGTCGAGATAGATGCCCCAACTGCAATAGGGCGATCCATAGCCCTCGGGCGGATAGGTGCAGTGCGGGTAGCTGCCGTACCCGATCGTGTCGAGGATCTTGTTGAACCGGATCACGTTGCCGCGGTCTTGGACCGCGCGCTCGACGTTGTGCTGTCTCAGCGCGATGGCCGAGTTGTCGGCCGTGTAGAGCATCGTGTTGCGGATGGAGTTGTATTCGGCGGTGTTCTTCGCGCCGTTGAGGAAGACAGCGTCGCGGGGCAGGTCGTGGATCTCATTGTGCGAGACGACGTTCCCCTCTCCGATCACGGTCACGCCCGCGCTAACCATGTCGTATCGCCCGGTCCGATAAACGTGATTGTTGTCGGCCACGTTCTCGGTGCCGACCAGCGTGATCCCGTCGCCACCAGTGGAAAAGACGTCGTTGCCCGCGATGCGGCAGCCGGTACACGCATGGCTGCACAACAGCGCCCGGTCGCCCGAGTGGACGTTCGTTCTGATCCGCCCCGGCTTGCGCCAACGATTGCCGATGCCCCTTCGGGCATTGCGGAGATAGCCGACGTTGACCCCAACGCCCCCCACTTGGCTGACGACGTTGCCCGTGATCTCGCAGAACCGAGCGCCCTCCAGCGTGATTCCGTCCTGCTCGGCATAGGCCAAATGGAAGCCGTGGAAGCGGAAGTACTCGACAGGCTCCTCGGCGCTGCCCGAGATCTCCACCAGGTTCTCCAGCACCGGTACGAGGACGTCGCCGTCTTTCACCGGCTCCTGGGGCGGGAAGAAGTGCAACTCCCCGGTCGCGTAGTCGACGTACCATTCGCCCGGCGCATCGAGCGCGCCGAGCACGTTCTCGACAAAGTAGCGATTCGCTTCGTTGATCCTCCCCGCCACGGGCAAACGAAGCTTCACGTGACGGATTCGCGGATCGACGTCGATGATGGGGATGATGTTGTGATCCCAGCAGTTGTAAGGGAAGAGGTTCACCTCGGCTTGCAGAAAGTCTCCCCACGAGGCGAACGGGATTTCGCCGTCGCCGTAGTGAAACGCGGTTTGGCTCAGATACGATGGAGCGTCTACGTAAAGCAGTCCGCCCGTATGCGGGTGCGCCGGATCGAGGTTCGGATGCCTGGCGAGGGTCTGACGCTTGCCTCGAAAAAAGACCTGATGGAATCGGAATCGCTCGAACCCCTGATCCGCCAGCGCGGCGACGCACACGTTCTCGCCTCTCGCGCTCCAACCGCGCACCGGTTTGGCGCCGACGAGCCGGACGGTCTCTCCCGGATACGATCGGAAAGTGACCGGGTGCCGCTCCGTGCCCGAGTCCTCGGCCGTGAAGACGAGCGTTTGCCCGACGAAGTAGTCCCCCGCCCGTACGCTCACGGTGAACGGGGCCTCGGATGCTCCCTCGCCTCTGCACCGCCGGACCGCATCTCGCGCCCGGTGGAGCGTGGCGAACGGGCCGTCGGTCTTTGCCTCGTTCGCTTCGGGCAGCCTGCCGGTCCAGGCGTCGTTGCCGCCGGTCGCAACGTAGAAGTCGACCGCGCCCGCCGGCGCTACGGTGAGTAGCAGGAGGCCGATCATCGACACAATGCTTTTCATCAATCCCCTCTTGGCGTGGTCCTGGCCAACAGCCGGCCTCGTCTTGATCGTACGCGGTTGCCGCGAACGGGAGCCGAAGCTTCGCGTCGTCCTGCCCCTGATTGTAGCCGGGTGCCCGCGCGCTTTCCACGGCCGACGACGTGGCACCGGGCAACGTTTGCCCGAGTCATCCCCAGAGGTTACGCTGTGGTTCAGCAGACACTTGCCATTTGAGGTCCGCGATTTGGCGGGCCTCGAGAACAACCAGGAGGCAATGTACCATGACCAAGCCAATTGTCCCAACAGTCATCGTCTTGCTCGTCGCCTTCAGTAGCGGAGTGCGCAGCGTCCGCGCCGACATGATGGCCGACTCCCCGGTCAAGTTCCCGGAACGGGGCGCATTGCCCGCGAAGTACCCACCCGATCAGCCCTCCAGGAACCGCGAAACCCCGCAAGAAGGTTACTACATTTTCGGCACGCCGGAACGCTCGCTGGCGCAGATCGCGGAGATTCGGTCCGAGATGCCCACCGGCCAGTTTTCCGCGCCGCCGCAAGATTGGACGCATCTCGGGCGAACCCGCCGCATCTTGACCGAGGGGGGCGAGTTGCATTTGCTGGCCATGGGCGACAGCATTGTGAACGACACCATGCGCTCCGGATGGGTGGCGAAACTGCAAGAGGCCTACCCCAAGGCAAACATTCGAGCCACCGTGTACGTGCGTGGCGGGGGAGGTTGCCAGCACTACAAGGAAGAGGAACGTATCGCCAAACACGTCGTCCCGCGCAAGCCCGACTTCGTCTTCATCGGAGGCATCAGCCAGAGGGACACGGAAAGCATTCGAGAAGTTATCGGGCAGTTGCGAGCCGCCTTGCCGGAGGTCGAAATCCTTCTGGCCACCGGCACTTTCGGCACGGCCGATCCCCGCGATCCGGAGGCCCTGGCCAAGGCCGCCCACTCGGGTACGGGAGCCTATGGCAAGTCGCTCAAGGCGCTGGCCGACGACGAGCGCTGCGTCTACCTCGACATGACCACGCCGTGGGCCGAGTACATCCGCTCGGCAAACGTGCATCCACATCGGTTCTATCGCGACGTGGTTCACGCCAACGAGCAGGGGGAGCAGATCCTCTCCAAGATCCTGATGGCGTTCTGGAAACCCGAGACCGCAGAGGTGGAAACCGAATAGCGGTTTGCCAAGGGCCGAATACCGGACAAACTCAGACCTCATCGGATTCGCACCTTGGCATTCCGTGTATGCCTCCATCTCGCGAGGGAGGAGCGAACCGCTGGGCCCGCACACTCGGAATTGAAGCACCGTGCAAGCGGCCGGCGTTGTAGCTGGCCAGGCAGGCACCCATATCCCGGGCACGGCCTCTGCACCACGACCGCCTCGCACCCGGCCTCCCTCCAGACATCGCCTCTGGCGCCGCCAACCCCACGCCCACGTGTGCCAGAAGCCGAGATAGGGCCCTGGGCGACCCAGAAGACCTTTCGGGGGCGAACGGCGTTTCTGGGGCCGTCTGAGACGGTTGGGCTGCTGGGAGGGAAAGGTGGTTGGGCATCTGAAGACCCCTCCACCTACTCCGCCCGCTCTCTCCCAAACCGCTGCCCCCATCGCGTCGTCACCCTGACGTACTCGCCATCACGCCCGGCCAGCTTCGCCACGTTGTTGGCCAGGTCGTGTGCGCCACCGAGGATGACGAGAACGAACCGGCCGCCCTCGATCATCGTCCGGACCTGGGCGTCCTGCCTCGCCTCAATGACTTCCCGGTCGAGGTTCACCTTGCCGTCTTCGGCCACGGGGTTCGCCTGGGCCAGAAGCCCCTCGTCGTCGACGGGCACCACCTCTTCGAGTTCGCCGGCCATGAACAGTTGCCCGGCGGCGCCGACTCGCAACAGGTCGAGACGATGCTGGTACAGGAGTGATTCGAGTTCGGCCCTGATTTCAGCGGCAAGTCGGTAGTCGTCCGAGTTCTCTTCCCCGGCCTTCTCCATCTCGGCCATCGTCCGGACGGCTTCCTCGATCTGCTCTCTCACGTCGGGAATCTGCTTCTCGACACGCCGCAACGCAGCGACCTTCAGCTTGTAGAACAGCATGTCCTCCTTCGTTAGCCCCTCGCAGAAGACCCGACGAAGGCCGTTGTGTTTGACCAGGCACCGCAAGACGGTCTTCTGTTCGATCTGCACCAACTCGACTTCCAGGAGAAGCTCTTCGTAGAGGTCGTCGATCTTGGCGTCGGAGACTGACTCCCCGGCTACGTCCCGGATGTCGGCTGCGAACAGGGCCTTCGAGAGGAAGTGCCAGTCGGTGAGGTGGACGATGCGGTGCGTGGGCCGGTCCACGGGTTTGTGGACGCTCACCTTGGCCACGCCGGGGAGTTGGCGGAGGATGTCGGGCACCGGCGTGCTCAGGTCGTCGACCGGTCCCTTCATGGTCGGGCGGTAGGAGTCCACGGCCAGGGCGGCTGCTTCTTTCGTTTCCCGGACAAGCTGCCTGAGCCGCTGGATTCGCTGATTCACGTCCGGGTGGTCGAGGGCGCCGGTCGGGTCGTCGGACTTGGCCTGGAGGTCTTGCTGGGGCTCGGCTGTCTGGACAGGAGCCGCTGGGCAGGCGATGAAGAGCGTCAAGAGCAGGGCGATGCCGGGCTTCATCATGGGCTTGTTATGCTGTCCGAAATGCTTGCCGTTTAGAGCGGTGAAAT
>JBDRTC010000592.1:0-7051 GCA_043824335.1 Planctomycetota bacterium
GGTGAATCATCTTGTGCGCCGCGGCGGCCGTCTCGAAGCCGGCCAGCTTGTCATACCGGGCTCGGCCGTGGAGTTGGTGTCCGTCGCTCTCGGCGACCACGTCACGGCCCGGTTCACACACGTTGGAGCGGTGGAAGCAGTCTTTCGTTGATTCAAGGCTGATGGATCTTTCCGGCCAATGGATCGACACCGGCGGGCGCGATGTTAAAATGGCGGGCATTTCGAGCCAGGATTGGTTCCAGGCTCGACCTGAACGGGAAATGGCGGTTGAGGCGGATATCAGATGAGGATGTTGGTTCGCGTGTCGTGGATTGTCGCTCTGATCGCTCGGATGAGCGACCTTTGCATCGCAGCCGAAGCGCCGCCGCGGCCGGAAGCATCGCCGGTTCCTGAAGTCGAGGAAGTGATCTTCGCCGTTCGGTCATTCGGTCCCGACGGGCACTACTATGCCAATTTCGGATACTACAGTCACGATCCGGCGGAAAAAGCCTATGCCGAGGGTGGACAACTCTGCCGGCTGAAGCTGGCGACCGGGGAGGTGGCGGTCCTGCTCGACGACGCCACCGGCGGCGTTCGCGACCCGCAACTCCATTACGACGCCGGCAAGATCCTCTTCTCGTACCGCCCGGGCGGTACCGAATACTATCACCTTTACGAAATCAACGTCGACGGCACGTGCAACCGATCCTCGACAAACACTGCGTCGAGTGCCACGGCCTGAACGAACCGGACGGCGATCTCTGCCTGGCAGGAGGCCGCGGCCTCCCGTCGCACGGCAGGGGCCGGGTGCTGGCCTCCTACATGGCCCTGGTCAGGCAACTGAACGAAGTGGTCGACGGTCGCAACGCCCACGGGAACCGGCCCCCCCGGGCATCGGCAGTTCGGCCAGCAAGTTGATGACCAGAATCGACGGCAGCCACTACGACGTGAAGGTCTCGCCCGAGGAAGCGATGATCCTCCGCCTCTGGCTCGACTCGGGGGCCGTGGCGAACGGAACCTACGCCATCATGGACGGCGGCACGCCCGACGACCCCAGCTCGCAGTACCTCCGCGAGATGAAGCGGTACGGTATCCTGCCCGGCAATGGCGAAGATCCGATCGACGTCTACGCCACCGACGAGGCCTACTGGCGTTCCTTCTGGTATCAACCGGCCACCCCCGCTTTCCAGAGATTCAGTCAGGAGTGAGGAAATGAAGCGGCTCATTCATTGCACGCTGCCTTCCATGCTGGGGGTCATGTGTCTCTGCGGTCACCACGCCGAGGGCCAGGACACCCGTGATCAACCCAAGCGGCTTCGAGTGGCGGTGGCGCAGATCCCCGTGACCGCGGATATCGCCGCGAACGTCGACACAATCAGCCGGGCGATCGATCAGGCCATCGCCGAAAAGGCCGAGGTGCTTCTCACCCCTGAAGGCTCGCTCAGCGGCTACACGCACCAGTTCGATCAGGCGAAGGTCGACGAGGCTCTCCGAATTGGTCAACTGTAACGGATTGCGGCACGACGCGACCAAGGGGGTGCTGGAGGCCATGCGGGCTGGGACGAGGCCCGTCGAGACCAATGCGCCACTGGGCCTGCCACCGAGAAAACCGATGCTGCTGGAAATGGACTATCTCGCCGAGTAAAATGGCGCCATGTAGCGTGACATTGCCAATCGGTCAGTCGTTGAGTTCCCACCGGAGACGTAGCGATGCATCCCCTTAGTCGCAGATTGCTGTGGACGCTGTTCTTGCTGGTGTGCGGTCCGGGCGTTGCGACCGGGGAGAGCCCGTTCACCCTCTCCACCATGCCGCGCATCGACGTCCACGCCCACATCCGCAACGATTGGGGCGTGATGGACGAGTACATGGCGCTACGCGACGCCCTCAAAAAGGAGATCGATGTCGAGATGGCCATGTGGATCAGCGTCTCCTTCGACCCGACACGGCTGGATTTCAAGGAACTCGAGGAACGTTACCAGGGCCGGATCCTGTGGACGGTCAGCGACTACTCGGGCTTCAAGAGCATTGTCGGCCAGCCCCCGAAGACGCTGAAGTTTTCAGCCGAGGATCTCGCCGAGTGGAACCAGCGCGGCGCCGTGGGGTTCAAGTTCTATCCGGGCTGGGCGCGGGGGGTTCAGATCGATCACCCAAGATACGAGCCGATCTTCTCCGAGATGGAACGGATCGGAATGATCGGCGCCTCGCCGCACGTGACGAACCCCTGCGGGACTTACGGGCGCCGAACCACCGGATGGATTCCCGACCCGGTCGAATTCTGGCGCCAGCAGCACGCATGGGAGAATGTCCTCAAGAAGCACCCGAAACTCGTCGTCGTCAACGCCCACATGCTCTGGCTCTGTTACTCCGACGAGCAACTGGACTATCTTCGTTACATGCTCACAACGTATCCGAACCTTCACGTGGACCTGGCCGCGGTCCCCGAGTTTCTGTACGACGTGGGCCGAGAGAACTTGAGGGATTTCATGATCGAGTACGCCGACAGGGTCCTCTTCGGCACCGACGTGGGGACGAGTTGGTTCGCCCCCGATCTCGGCGGCGCCGCCGACAATATCCAGACCAGGACGGGCAACTACAAGCGCTCCTTCGATTACCTGGAGACCGACAAGATCCTGCCCGCCGACTTTGTCGACGTGACGAAAGGGCAGGACGGCGTCCGGCTTGGAGAGAAGGGGAAACGCACGATTCAGGGTCTCGCATTGCCGCTCGAAGTGCTGGAGAAGATCTATTTCCGCAATGCAATGCGGATCTATCCGCACGTGACGTCGGATCTGAAGAAACTCGGATACTCGGTCGAATGATCGCGAATGCCGTTTCCCGGGGGTTAAACGAGATTGCTCGGGCAAATGGGGGCTGACCGCTACATCGCCGCATTCGAAGAGGCCAGACGACTACCAACTTCTGAAGAACCCCAGCGCGCCTGCGAACCCGCCGCGCAAGCCCGCCCCCTCGAGCTGCAAATGCCAACCGTTTTCGCCGATTGGCGTGCGCCAGCCAAGAAACCCGCCGCATCCGCCCTTGTCGCGGATGGTGAGGGCGTCGACGCTGTCCTCGACGTCCCAGTCGGGCCCGAACTCATGGGTACGCACGTCGACGCGATTGTAGCCGAAGTGGAGCAGCGGTCCGCCGTAAACAACGCTCCTGCCGAGATCATACCCTACCGACAGAGCGGCAGTGATCTCCACCGTCGAATCGAAGTGGAGCTCTTGGTAGACGTCGTAGTTCCAGCGGACGTTTTTCTCCAATCCGGAATACCACGCGGCCTCGAGGGAACCACCGATTGACCACCTGCCGAATTGCCACGCCTTGCCCCGGAGACCGCCCGACAGAAACGCCGGGGGGGAACCGTCGGTCGAGACGTCGCGGGTCAGGCCCGGTCGATAGCTCTCGATGTCGTTGATGACCCAGTCGGAGACGCCGGCGCGGCCAAAGGCTTCCACGCTGTCGGTGAAGCCGTACGAGCCTTCGAAGTAGATGCGATTGCGAGCCACATCGTAGTCGTAAGGCATCCACCGGCTTTGCACGTTATGCACTCCGACGCCCAGGGAGTAGCCGTGCCGTTCTGCACGAGGCTGGGGCGGCCCGATCTGTGCCGATGCCGGCAAGCCGGCCAGCAGCAACAGGAACGTGGTCAAGGGAACGTAGCGCATCCGACAATCCGAAACCGGGAGGACACGTCTCCCCGTCGACAGCCAACATGACGGTTGTTCGGCCTGTGCCGAATCTGCTGCTTGTATCGGATCGCGCGATTCGGTGGATTAACCCGCTGGACTCGATTAGGCCGACTTTGCCGGCATCATCCACGAAAGAACCGGCACAACCGGAATAATCGTTGCAGATTCAACTCACGGAAGCGTTGGCAGGAGGTCTGACGCAACGTTGACCTGTCCAATGCGGCGTCGCTGAAACGGTTCTGGTGGGCCACCCCCTCAATGGAGTGTGTCACGAGGGTCGTTTCTTCGGACACCTGGCGATTGAGTTGCGTTGACTGCGTTCGTGGGGATTTCCCTGAGCGAGACAGGCACGGCCCGTGTACCCGTCGCGACGGACGCTGTTGGCTACAGCGAGAGCACATATTCGACCAGATCCCTGGTCTGCTGCTCACTGAGTTTGCCGACACCGCCGCCCCTTAGCCCGTGTTTTCCCTCTGCGAACAGGTCCTTCAGCGTGGTGTACCGCCCCTCGTGCAACGGCCACACGGACATCGCCGTTGGCGCCGACTATCCCAGACGATGCCCGAGTGCCGGCAATGGCCGGCGGCAGGAATGCCGCCGACGCAGTTGCCCTGAAAAAACTTCGGCGAGTCAGCTTCCCCATGGCTACCTCCTCAACAACGTTCACCAAATTCACCGGGGTCATAGTTCGGCTCTTGAGCTAACCTGAATCACCAGTAATGCTGGTCACGGAAGACCAAGAAGGTAGATCCCTGCCTCCGTTCGCCCTGCGGCGCTCATACTTTGCAAAAGGGCTACAGCCGAGCGGAAGCCGTCTTCATCCCTTTCCAACGACTGCGCCAGGATGGCATCTATTGGGAATCGAGCGAGGTCAATGCCGTCCTCGGTGAGCCAGGGTGCGTTGCCGATTGCCTTGTCGGTGTCCATGGACGGTCTCCAGAGACGTTGTGTCAATTAGGCGATAAGCCACTCATCTCCGCATCTCCTTCAACGCTCCATTCACCTGTTGAAGATCGAACCTTTCAGGGTCAAAATCGCCGCCGACCCATTCAAGCATGTCTTCGTGTTCCTCGTGATGTTGGTCTCGGATAGCAGCGAGGAAGTCCTCGTAGCCCCAAGTACCACCGCAATCCTCCGGTGGACACGCTCGCTTGCCCGCAATGCATTGAGGATAGCGAACCCCAGCCTCGGCGGGCAGCGTCTTTTCGATCTTGATGACATGTTCCCAGTTGTCGCCCATGTCGTAGACGTAGGCAAACTTGTCCACGCCCTCTTCGGCAAGCTGGCTCAACTTGACCCGTGTTGCGGGGTTGCACTCCATGTCGGGCTGTGTGCTGTAGCTTTCGCCTCCGATCTCAAACGTGTGCAGATGGGAGAACTGCCATCCCATCGCAAGTTGGATGATGTCGTGGAGGCGAGCCAGTGTGCAGTCCTTTGTCTGCACTCGCCGCCAGATCGGCGGTTTGGTGCCGTTCAGAGTGATCTTGAATTGGAAGACCATTGCCTTTGCCGCCTTCGGTTTCCGCGACCTTTTCTCGGGCTGCTTGGCGGTCTCCAATTCGCTGAGAAGGGACCCCACACCCAGCTCATCAGCGACCCTTGCCACCTGCTTTGCTGCCTTGGCACGCGACAGACCGCGAGTCTCGTGAAGAAAGCATATTGCCGCCTCTTTTTCGCCGGCCCTCACCAACCCATAAAGTTGCGTCTCCCATTTGACATCCACGCCTGGAGCAGCGGCGGGCAGCCATTCCACACGGATGTTACCATCCGGGATGCCGCACGTCAGAATCCTTCGAAGGTCATCCGGGTAGTGAGCCTTCTTGTACTTGACAAGCTCATCAATCATCCCGTCAATGTCATTAGATTTGAACTCCTTCCACAGTGCTGGATTCTCAGCTTCAATGGTCTCCCAAGCGCTGCGGTAGCCTTCTCGGGGATGGTCGAGCCCAACGCACTCGTTCCATGCCACGTTGGCGAAGAAAAGGGCAACGTGTGCCGCCTCCGAAGACGGTGTGGCGGCGGGGTCGCGCAGCAGCACCTCCGACATCTCTTTCATGATTTCGGACAGCTTGCGTTGGTAGATGGGCATCATGGCATGAATCCTTTCGTTGCAGGCCGTAGCCTCATGCTTTTCACCTGTGGTTCCAGAACCAGTAGCAGTAGTCAGCGAGCCTCTGGAGTCCGGGATCATCCTCGTCCACTTCAAACTCGCCAAGGGGCATCTGAATCTCCCGTTTGCCTGTGCGTGCCTCACAGACCAACCCATACATCTCATCACATTCGTACGCGTCGGGATCGAGCAATCCAACGACGGTGACAAGGTGACTCTTCCCCTCGAAGGGTCCGGTCTCCTCGAAGTGTTCCACTTCAAAAGGAAAGGGCATGTTCTTCGCCAAGTAGCGGTAGTAAGTCAGTAACGTCTCGTCGTCCACGTCGCAGACGCCGTGCCTGACGCGAACGTGGTCACCAGCCTGGAACTTGGCTTCTGCGGGCGGCTTCCGTTTCCTATTGCGTCTGGACATGACCTTCCCTCCGTGGGGTGATGGAATGGACGCTACCTGGCATTTTCCGCCTTGGCAGGAGATATGCAAGGGGATCGGGCGGAGTCGGTCTTGCCGCCGGGGGACCCCAACCTGGAAAAACGGGACCTTGTTGACCAGAGATCGGGCGCGGCTGCGTTTGCGACCGATGATTGACAACTTTGGCCCATTAGCCCAGACTCAGGGCTGATTCAAATGCCTATCAGTTGCCTATCAGTCAGTGATTGAAATGCCCAGCAGTCGGTCCGAGGCGCGGCAGGAGGGCGCGGATTTTGACGCCATGCTGCAGGTTGCCAAGACGTTGTTCAGGAACGCGAAATCAAAGATCCACCCGCTAAGTCGTGCTGTAGTCAAAACGGCTATGGCGAAGGTGGGGGATCGAGAAGGTCACATGAAAATATCCTTGAATTGTGGGGACCTTGATGAACGACTTGGGAATGTAAGCATGAGGGAAGGGAAATTCCGTACGGCAGTGAAGCAGGTGGAGGCAATAAGTGCTACTTTCGACACCAGGGGCGCTACGTGGGAAACGGATAAGGGGCGGATGCTTGCGGCACTAAGAGCCGCGCAACATAGAGCGGAAATAGATAAAGCAAAAGCCAAAATGCGGCACGTCGACAATGGAATCAGGGAGGTGCAACGACACTTACAGAAGCTTGTGACTGCTGTCAATTCATTGGTGAGACTTGAACTGGGGCAAGCTGCTGAGTCGGTGGAACCGGAGGTGCAGGCTCTTGCTGAACCTGCCAAGAGACCCCCTGTTGATGAATCGCTTCTATTGTCTCCAGAAGAAATGGCTAGGTTGGTTTTTGGGAAGGGAAAACCGGATGAAGCTCCCG
>JBDRTC010000593.1:0-4545 GCA_043824335.1 Planctomycetota bacterium
CCGCCGTGAATCTCCGGCTTCTCGCGGTTTTGGGGCGTGAAGAATTCGTAGAACGCTTCCTTGCTGTCGATCGTCACCGTGTGCTCTTCGCGGAACGCCCGGGCGCGCTCGAACAGCGTCTGTTGGATTTCGTCGAGCGTGTCGGTCAGGGTCTCGACGAGCTGCTTGCGGGGGATCGCCTCGCGCTGGCGGTGGGGCCGGTCGCGACGGCCGGCGAAGACGGCGTCCTGGGCGATGTCGCGGGGACCGATCTCCAGGCGGATCGGCACCCCCTTCTTGATCCACGACCAGACCTTTTCGCCGCCGCGGGTCTCGCGCGTGTCGAGCTCCACGCGGACCGGCCGGCCCGCGTAGTCAAGCCGGCGAAGCTCGCCGGCCAGCTTCTCGCAGTATTCCAGCACCTGGGCCTTCGTTTCCTCTTTGTGAATCACGGGCAGGATCACCACGTGGGCGGGGGCCAGCCGCGGCGGCAACACCAGCCCGTCGTCGTCGCCGTGGGTCATCACCAGGCCGCCGATCAGGCGCGTCGACACGCCCCACGACGTGGTCCAGGCAAAGGCCTCCTGGCCCTGGGCGTCGAGGAACTTGATCTCGGAAGCCCGGGCGAAGTTCTGGCCCAGGAAGTGCGACGTGCCCGACTGCAACGCCTTGCGGTCCTGCATCATCGCCTCGATGGCCACGGTCGACACGGCCCCGGGAAAGCGTTCGGCCTCGGTCTTCTCGCCCTTGATGACCGGCATCGCCATGTAGTTTTCGGCGAAGTCGGCGTAGAGATCGAGGATCGCGGCGGTTTCCTGCCGGGCCTCCTCCGACGTGGCGTGCGCCGTGTGCCCTTCCTGCCAGAGGAACTCGGTGGTGCGGAGGAACAGTCGGGTGCGCATCTCCCACCTGACCACGTTGGCCCATTGGTTGATCAGCAACGGCAGGTCGCGGTACGACTGCACCCACTTGGCGAACATCACCCCGATGATCGTCTCCGACGTGGGGCGTACGACCAACGGCTCTTCGAGCGGTCCGGCCGGGACCAATTCCCCATCCTCGTTTGCCTCGAGCCGGTGATGGGTCACGACGGCGCACTCTTTGGCAAAGCCCTCGACGTGCTCCGCCTCCTTGGCCAAATAGCTGACGGGGATAAACAGGGGGAAGTAGGCGTTTTGGTGGCCTGTTTCCTTGAACTTGTCGTCCAGGACTCGCTGGATGTTCTCCCAAAGGCTGTACCCCCACGGCTTAATGACCATGCACCCCCGCACGGGTGACGGCTCGGCCAGGTCGGCCGCGCGGACGACTTGCTGATACCATTCCGGGTAATCTTCGGCCCGGGTGGGCGAGATCGCGTTCTGACTCGGCTTGGGCATGGACTTTGTCGCGTCTTCAGGAACTCAGGTCGTTTGGGGGCGGCATTTTCACAAGCCCCTGACAGTAGCCAAACCGGCCGCCGAAGGCAAGACCGCGCGACGTCTCGCCTCTATTGATAGGAAAGACAGAAGGAGTACCAGTACGCGGCGAAGGAGCCCTGGGGGTCATCCGGCCACTCAGCCGGCCACGGTTCGTTTTCGTCGCACGCGACGGCCTTGCTCTCAAACCTGCCGCGCTGGGCCTGGAAATCGCCTCGCCAAGCCGAACTCTCTTGGTAGAGCAGCGGCACCCGGCCGCCTTGACCATTCCAGGCGATCCAGACGACGCTCCCGGCGGGAATGAGCACGCCTTCGCCGGGGATCTCCAGCGTAACCCAGCCGCGGGCGTTCTCCGATGTCTTGCCGAAATCGTGGACCAGCCGGGCTCGCGTGCCGGCGTGGGGCCCCGCCGCCAGATCGCCGCCGGCGTAGACGGCAATGCGAATGCTCCCGGCGCTCTCCCAGGGCAGGGCGACCGACACCGATTTGAGGCGGATGTCACTGTCTGGAAAAAGCCTGCCGCCGAGTGCGCGCACGTGGTTGGCCGTCGTCACGCGGCCCGTGCTCGTGGCGTTGCCCCAAAGGGGGCCGGCCGGCTTGGCCCCCTCGACCGTCATCAAGTCGCCGCTCTGGGGCGTATCCGTCGGGCCGTCGTAGAACGTGCGCCGGTCCAACGTCAGCGTCTTTTCCGCGGCATGGATGGTGATCCTTCCGCTCCCAAATTCCGATCGCAGGTACGGGGAGTCGTGCAGCATCGTCGGCGGGTGTGGCCGAGGGGTCCCGTTGACGCGGAGGCTCATGTCGTCCACGTGAACGTCGACCCGGTCGCCGTCGGTTGTCGTGCCGGAAACCACGCCCTTCTCCATGGTCGGAACCGTGAGGGCCTCGGCAAACGCGGCTTCACTTGCATAGGTGTCGAGGTCGGAAACCTGGAGAACGTGGTACGACTCGGGAAGCTCCATCTGGGCACAGAGCCCTTTGCCCACGCGATACACGTTCCAGGGGCCGAAGGGCCGGGAGATCACGCCGCCATCCTCGAACAGCGTCCCTTGGCCGAGCAGCCAGTTCTTGTGTTGGACGAGCCGCCCGCGGGCCTCGTGCCGCCTCTTGTTCGGAACGACCCCCGGGAGAATCATCTCGACTCTGAGGTTCTTCGACGGGTCGGCGGCGAACATCACGTTGGAATATCGCGACTGGCAGCAATAGCCCGACGAGTGGAGCGAGCCCATCGAGATGTGCGGCGTGTTGTAGTAGTAGAGGGCCCCGGGCATCCATCGCTGGGTTGCCCACAGGTCCTCGGCGGGCCAGCCCAAATGGCGGCGGCCCGAGTAAACGACCGACTTCCAGGTGGCGGCCTCCATGCTGAGGGCGACGAGAACGGGATGCGGCCTGGTGGAGCTGGTAGCGAAGAACATGCCCTCGTCCTGCTTAAGCCTCGGCTCGTTGCCGCTGGCATAGGCGACGGTCGCCGGCTCGAGGCCTTCCACGCGGGCGTTGGCGAAATCAAACCGCGGCTCCCCCAGCCCGAAGGCCAGCCACACGGTGGGGAGGAAGCCGTCGTAGCGGTTGTCTTCGAGGTAGGCGACCTTGCGGGCGGTCATCGAGTTGTTCGCGTCGGCGGTGCGGCAACGGAAAGCGGGGCCCCCCAGGTAGCCGTTCACGCCCAGCACGATCCGCTCGGCGAACAGCAGATTGAGCACATCCGTTGCCCCGGCGCGCAACTTTTCAGACGGGGCGTGGTCGGCCAGCACGATGAGCGGATTCGTGTAATGGAACTGGTAGCACGGCGAGTTCCACTCCACCCAGCCGCGCTCGAAGCGCCAGGCGAGCGCCTTGCCGATCTGGGTCAAGTGATGAGACACGTCGCCGCCGCGGGCCTGCTCGGCAAACATCCCGATCGTCAGGTGCATCAGGTCGTGGTTCTCCGTGTGCCACGCGGGCCAGTGCGCCACGGTGCTCAGCCTGCTCTTGGGCCACGAGGTGAGCAGGTCCGTGAGATGCCGCCTGGCCCCGTCGGACAAACGGGAAGAATCCCGGAAGTCCAAGAGGGACTTCAAAGCGCGGATGAAGCAGATGTCGCTGTCCTGCGTCAACGAGAACGACTCGAAATAGCGATTGGCCTTTTCGAGATCGCGGTTGAGAACCAGCCGGGCATGGTTCAGGGCCCATCTGCGTCCGTCCATGGGGTCCATCGAGGGCTCGAGCGCGCCGAACGTGTCGATAATCCACACGACGTACGCACTGCGTCGTTCCGCAAGTTGCGACTCGTATTCGTCGCCCGGCTCGGCGCGGGCGATTGACGTGAGCACGAGTGCCGCCATGGCGGCCGCCAGAATATGGGCGCGCGCTGGTGGTGTGTCAAGCTGGAAATGTCGGGTTGGGTGCCACTGGCGTCTCGCCAGTGCTGCCGCGAAAGCACGGGCAAGATGCCCGTGGCACCCGGCAAAGCGGCCTTGACGGACCACTAGACTTCCTCCCCTCAGCTTTCGACGCTTCACGTTCATCATCCACTCCCGAATCGGTTTGTCGGCGGAAGGATCACTCGGGCCGGGTCGCTCGCTTTTGGCGGAGGAGGTCGATGTTGTAGATGATGTGCGGGGTCCACCGAAGGTGGGCCGTGGAGCCGATCCCTCCGTCGAACGCCGCCTCCATGGCCACAAGCGCGATCCGGCCGAACTCCTCGTCGCCCCCGAGACGCTGCGCGAAGAAGAGGATCTCCGAGGTCATGTCGTTGTTCGACGTGTAGCCCGTCATGTTCGGGCACGACGTGTAGCGAAACCCCCGGGCCTCCTCGACCCAAAGCTCCCGGACGGCCTGGCCGGCGCCTCCAAGGATCGCTTCGGCAACCCTGGGATCGGACACCTCCCGGTAGTACTCCTCGAGACCGTTGGCCAGCACGCCCAGCATGAAGTTGGCCACGCCCCGATGCCGCGGCATGTCGTGGCAGTGGCCGGGCACCATTTGTCGGTGCCAGCCGCCGCCGGGGGTTTGCCGCTCAAGTGTCCGCTCGATGATGATCCGCGCGGCGTTCAAGTAGTACGGGTCGTTCGTCATGCGATAGACCGCCATGGTCAAGAGCAGGTGCCAGCCGTTCGTGCGGCAGTTGCTCCAATCGTAGTTGTTCAGGTAGGCCCCGCCGTGATCCCCGGTG
>JBDRTC010000594.1:0-3800 GCA_043824335.1 Planctomycetota bacterium
CGATTCCGGACGGCACGGCCCAGGACTTCAGCTTCACTCCGAACGACAACGGCGTCTACACGTTTGATTTTACGGTGACGGACGATGATCTGGGCAGCCACACGGACACGGTGGTGGTCACGGCCACCAACGTGGCTCCCACGGCCGACGCGGGCGCCGACCAGACGGTCGACGAAGGCGACCCCGTGAGCTTCTCCGGCTCGTTCACCGATCCCGGCGTTCTCGACACGCATACGATCCAGTGGAACTTCGGCGACGGCGACACGGCCACCGGATCCCTCACGCCCGGCCACACCTATGCCGATAACGACGTGTACACGGTAACCCTCACCGTCACCGACAACGACGGCGGCGTGGGCGTCGATACGCTCACGGTCACCGTCGGCAACGTGGCTCCCACGGTTAACGCGGGCCCCGACCGGTCGGTCGACGAAGGCGACCTGGTGAGCTTCTCCGGGTCATTCACCGATCCCGGCGTTCTCGATACGCATACGATCCAGTGGAACTTCGGCGACGGCAACACGGCCACCGGGTCCCTCACCCCCCCCGACCACACCTATGCCGATAACGGCGTGTACGTCGTGACCCTCAGGGTCACCGACGATGACGGCGGCGTGGGCGTCGACACCCTTACGGTCACCGTCGGCAACGTGGCTCCCACGGTCAACGCGGGCCCCGACCAGACGGTTAACGAGGGCGCCCCGGTGAGCTTCTCCGGCTCGTTCACCGATCCCGGCGCCGCCGACACGCATTCGATCCAGTGGGACTTCGGCGACGGCAGCACCGCCACCGGGTCCCTCACCCCCAACCACATCTACGCCGACGACGACACGTATACCGTGACCCTCACCGTCACCGACGATGACGGCGGCGTGGGCATCGACACGCTTACGGTCACCGTCAACAACGTGGCCCCCACGGTCAACGCGGGCGCCGACCGGGCGGTCGACGAGGCCGACCTGGTGAGCTTCGTGGGCTCGTTCACCGACCCCAGCAGTGTCGATACGCACACGATCCTGTGGGACTTCGGCGACGGCAACACCGCCTCGGGCTCACTGATTTCCAGCCACGTCTATGCCGATAATGGCCCGTATGTCGTGACCCTCACCGTCACCGACGATGACGGCGGCGAGGGCTTCGATACGCTTACGGTCACCGTCAGCAACGTGGCTCCGACGGTCGACGCAGGCGCCGACCAGGCGGTCAGCGAGGGCGACCTGGTGAGCTTCGTGGGCTCGTTCACCGACCCCAGCAGTGTCGATACGCATTTGATCCAGTGGAACTTCGGCGACGGCAACCTGGCCTTCGGCTCACTCGCGACCAGCCACGCGTATGCCGACAACGGCATCTATACCGTGATCCTCACCGTGTTTGACGACGACCTCGGCGTGGGCACCGATACGCTCACGGTCATCGTCAACAACGTGGCTCCCACCGTCAACGCCGGCCCGGACCAGACGGTCGGCGAGGGCGCTCCCGTGAGTTTCGCCGGTTTCTTCACCGATCCCGGCACCGCCGATACGCATACGATCCTGTGGAACTTTGGCGACGGCGGCTCGGCTTTCGGCTCCCTCTCCCCCAGCCACGCCTACGCGGCCGACGGCCTCTACACCGTGACCCTCTCGGTCATGGACGACGACGCCGGCCTGGGAACCGACAACCTTGTGGTCACCGTCAACAACGTGGCTCCCACCGCCGACGCGGGCGGACCGTACTTCGTCGGCGAAGGAAGCAACATCACGCTCAACGGCTTCGGTTCGACCGATCCGGGTAACGACATTGTCCTCTACCAGTGGGACCTCGACGACAACGGCGTCTACGACGTCTCAGGCCCCACGGCCATCTTCAACTCTACCGATGACGGCGAGTTCACCGTCCGCCTCCTCGTGACCGACGAAGACGGAGCATGGGACGTCGCCACGGCCACCGTGACGGTCGGCAACGTCACCCCAAGCGCCGAGGCGGGCGGACCGTACTACGTCAACGAAGGCAGCAACCTCACGCTCGACGCCTCGGCCTCGACCGATCCGGGTCTCGATATCGTCAGCTTCGAGTGGGACCTGGACAACAACGGCAGCTACGAGACGCCCGGTACGACCGCCATCTTCAACCGTACGGACGACGGCCCATACACCGTCGGCCTGCGCGTCACAGACGACTTCGGAGCGTGGGACGTCGACACCGCGATCGTAATCGTCACCAACGTAGCCCCCACGGCCGAAGCGGGCGGGCCGTACTTCGTCGACGAGGGAGGCAACGTCGTGCTCGATGGTTCGAACTCGACCGATCCCGGCAACGACATCGGGCTCTACCAGTGGGACCTGGACGGCGACGGCGTGTTCGGGGAAACCGGCCCGAGTGCCGGACGGGGCAACGAATGGGGCGTCAATCCCACCTTCTCGGCCGCGGGGCTCGCCGGCCCGAGCAGTGTGGTCGTCTCGCTTCGCGTGACCGACGACACCGCGGAAACGGACGCCGACGAGGCCACCGTCTGGATCGCAAAGCCACTTGGCCCGGTCGACTTCCTCGAATTGAACGGCCTCAATCCCCTTTTCGGCGACCTCTGGTACTCGCTGGAGACCACGCACGAAGCTATTCTGACGATCGAATCGTTGGACGTCGTCGGCGGCGCCGTCACGTTGTACGACGAAAACGTCAACCCGTTGCCGCCCGGCGGGCTTCCGCGAGTCGACCAGCAGGTGGGCGCCGGCGAAAAATACTACTTCAAGGTGTCGGGGACCGGTAGCAACGTCGATCTTCGCCTGGCCAACCTGGTCAGCCACGTCGGCACGGCAGTGACCGTCTACGGAACCGACGGCGACGATCTTTTCGAGTTCGACGCCGCGGCCTCGCGCCTCGTCACGATCAATGGGGTTGCCTACCACTTCACCGACGCGGAGGCCGGCTCGATCTCATTTGATGGAGGCGGCGATTACGACACGGCCGTCCTCACCGGCGGCAGCGGCGATGAACGGGCCACACTGTGGTCCGATCACGGGACCCTCACCGCCGCCGGCAACTACACGGTCGAAGTAACGAACGTCGAGGCCATTATGGCCAATGGAGGCGGCGGCACGGACACAGCGGTGCTCTACGACTCCTCCGGATCCGACAGGTTCGAGGGTAGGCCCGATCTGGCCAGGATGACTTTCGAGAGCGGAGCCGCCGTCCAAGCCAATGATTTCCGTTACGCCTTCGGCGACGCGCGAAACGGCGGCACCGACACGGCCGACCTCTACGGCGTCATCGGACAGCAGGACACGTTCAAAGGCTATGCGGATCAAAGCATGGCGTACGGCAGCGATTTCTACAGTCGGGCCAAGTATTTCGATGTCGTCAACCTGAACTCCGTGCACTCCGACCGCGAGACGGCCGCGCTGTACGACTCGGACGGGTCCGATACGTTTGAGGCCTGGCCCGATCTGGCCACAATGACTTTCGAGAGCGGAGCCGTTGTCCACGCCAATGATTTCCGTTACGCCTTCGGCGTCGCAAAGAACGGCGGTACCGACACGGCCGACCTCTACGGCTCCAGCGGACAGCGGGACAAGTTCAAAGGCTATGCGGATAAAAGCATGGCGTACGGCAGCGACTTCCACAATCAGGCCAATTCTTTCGAGGTCGTCAACCTGAACTCCGTGCACTCCGATGGCGAGGCGGTCGTGATGATCGACTCGGCCGGGTCCGATACGTTCGAGGCCTGGCCTAACCTGGCCACGATGACTTTCGAGAGCGGGGCCGTTGTCCACGCCAATGATTTCTATTACGCCTTCGGCGTCGCAAAGAACGGCGGTACCTAC
>JBDRTC010000595.1:0-5057 GCA_043824335.1 Planctomycetota bacterium
GGCAGGTGCGATGCTTCTTGGACGATGGATCGCTCGCCTTGGAGGGTAAGCGGCCGGCAAGCGACGCTGCGCAGTTTTCCCAGAATTGCATCGTGGCGGCGAGCCTCTTCCATTCGTTGCCGTACGGCTTCCGCACGGGGCCACTGGTGAAACAGATTCTCATCCCAAAGCTGCAGCAACCGAGCCTCGTGCCCTTCGTCCCTGCTCCGGTCGAGATGCTCGAGAGCGTTTTGCACCTCGGCCCAGATGCGCAGTCGGTCGTCCGCCAGCTTGCCTCGCGTTGCCGTGCCGGCGTCGATCAACGGCGATCCTTGCAGTTTCTGGAGGGTTTGCCAGGCATCGCGGATCTGCTCCTCGGCCGCTGAAGATCGGACCAATTCGGGTAATCGTCTAGCGGCCTGGAGCCGCTGCTCCGCGAGGTCAGCCCTCGCTCGATGGCGGTGTTCGTAGTGGGGGGGCAGTCGCTTCACCAGTTCGAGTGTACCGCGCTCGCCGTCCAACGTCACAGCGGTCAATTGGCGGAGCCTTTGGTCAAGTTGATCGAGGACGGCCAAGCAGGTTGTCGCGTTATTGAGGCGGGTACGACATTGTTCGGCAGGCGTCCACCCGCGAAACACTCTTTCGTTCCACCGGGCCGTCAAGGCGAAGTCCGCTTGCTCCCCGGGTGACGCGGTCGCCTGCTCGACTGCAGACTGGAAGCTCGACCACGCGGCGGCGCGATCAACGGCCAGATGCACGCGTGATTGCGCTGAGGGATCCACCATGTCTTGCCCCTGCAACGACACGAGCTCTTCCCAGCGATCGGCCAGTTGCAGGTCGTCATCGCCTCTTGCGAGTTGGGTGACCAGCGTGGCGATTTCCCGTCGCCGTTGTGCCGTTTCCACACGGTCACGACCGACATAATCGTATCCGAGGGGAAGTCCTTTGGCGGCTTGAACGATGCGTTCCTCGCCCTGACCGGTTGGCGACAATCCAGCCTGCCGGATCGAGTCAGACACTCGGTCCACGATTTGAAGCCGCCTACGGACAGCAGTGAGTGTCGACCGCTTGTTTTCGGCGACACCCCATCCCTTGAACAAGTCGTCGTTCCACTTGCCGGCCGCCTGTCGTTCGAGTTGCTCGCTGCCCGGCCCCTGACCGCATCGCTCAAGCGCGGATGCGAAGTCGCGCCAAGCTCGCCCCCTCTCAATGAGGTGATCGACGTACGCCGCCCCTTCCACGCCCACCTCGGGGTGCCCGCCCAGGGCCTGGAGGCGTTGCCATGCCTGCTGCAACCGATCCGGATCACAGAGCTGCTGGCTGGCAAGGCGTAGAACCACTTCGCAGGCCTGGTTCCGCGGTCGCCACTGTTCGACATCCGACCGGAAAGACTGTGCGCTTTGGCGCGTCGCCAGAAGACCGCACTCGGAGTCCCAGATCTGCGTGAACTCCCGCCAGCGGCCGTTCTGGGAGGCCTGGCGGAGCTTGTCGAGGATAGGAATCACGCGGGGGGCGTCTCTGGCCACGGCCACGTCGTCTTGAGCGGCCGGATAATCGTCGAGCAAGGTTGGGTCGTGGCACCGCATCATGCCCTCTTCGTCACCGGCTTGCACCATGAGCCGGAGTTGTTGCAGGCACTTGACGCGCCGGTAGGCATCTTGAATCCTCGGCTTGAGATCGTCTGGAGCCTTATTGATGTCTGGTATGTCATCGGCCTGCCGGACCACGTCGTCAAACTGCCGAGCGTCCAGGGAACGCTCGATACGCGTCCAGGCAAACGCCAGCTCTCCCAGCGGCGGCACGTCCTTCAAGGGACCGCGATACAGCCGAGACAGATCTTGCGTCAAGCGAACCACATCGGGATCTCTGGATCGCTGCAGACGGCCATACAGGTCCGACGTGGATGGGCTTTCCAAATCCTCTTCGCGAAAGAGGAGCTTCTCGTAGTTGGTCTTGACGACGAAATCCATCCACAGACTGGGTTCGGCGGCTAGGGCGCGCAACGCCACGTAGATGAAGATGGCAGAGAAGTTGTCCAAGGAGAGTGACAAGCGCGTGTGCTCGTCGCGGTCGCGATGTTGGTAGGGAGCGACGCCGATTTCCATGTTCTCCTGGCCGACCAGTGCGGGGACGCACATGCCGTCGTAGTCGACCAGCCTGAATCGATCCCGGCCGTCCACAAGGATGTTGTCGTGTTGCAGATCCCCATGAGCGATTTGGGCACTTGCCAGATCGTTGATCAACGACAGCCACTGATCAGCGGCGCGCTGCAGCCGAACCGTGTCGCCAGCCGAACACTGCTTTCCCACCCATTCGCACAGTGGCACACCGGTCACCCAATCCATCGTGACCAGGGGATACATCCGTGATCTGCCGTTGACGGTCGCGCGGATTCCCTTCTCTTCGTACTCGAAAGACACGAGGGCTTCAACGTCCTGCATCTTGTCGAGGACATGTTGGCTAATCAGTCGATAGCGCTCAGCGATTCCCTCTCGCCTACTGGTAAACGCGCGGATTGCGCGTTTCGTGCCATTGGGCAGTTCGCCCTCGAAGACGACCGCGAATCGTCCCTCCCTCGGCTCCGGCAGGTTTCTGGCATCGCGATTGATTTTGCATTGTTGGAGTTGCGGATGGTTGAATGCGATCTTGGGGTTCTGCACCATCCCCGCGTAGTCACTCGCCATCGGCCAATTTGACATGGCTCGGTCTTCCTCACGCACTCGCGCAGCATCCCGGGTTCGGGGCAACGTTGGTTACAGTATCCATGCACGATCACCAAGATGCGGCTTTGTTCCGGTCTGAGCCGGTACTTCGCCGGATCGCCCCCAGCGTCAGCGGCTCGCTGTACAGTCTTTCGAACCCCAGGTCGATGACGGCCCAGACAACGACGTGGCAGCCGAGTGTCGAGCGGTCGGCATACAGGGCGATTCCTCGGCCGCCCTCATACATGTCGAGCGTCACCGTTCGTCGGAGTTCGAGCGGGAGATCGTCCGGGGCGTGGTCGTCCCTCGCGGCTGCCCGCGTGAGCCCGACCACGCAGACTCGGCTGAACCGGGGATGCGGCCACATCCAGCGGGCTTGCCACATCCCGTTGCCTTTCTTTGGCGGCGATACACTGCTCCGCCCCACCGGCGGGCGCAACCCGATCCGTTCTCGCGATCGAAAGCAATCCCGCGTCCAAGTAACCAGCAACTGCCGGTGGAACAGGAACTCCTCCTCGTGGTCGCTGATCAGACGCGAATCGAAATGCTCGCAAAACTCCTGGCGGTCTCCCTCGCGCAGTGCGATGAGCATTGGAGCCACCCCCGGCGTCGGCTCTTGACGGCGCTCGTCTGCCGCGACGGGAGCGGCCGATTCCGAATGGGAGGCAGCAGGAGCCGGACTTGACGGCTCCGGTTCAAGCGGAGCGGGACCAGGGGCGGACGAGTGGGAGAGCGGCGCCGTCGATGCCACGGGCGACGAGGGCTCCACCGGCTCAGGCGTGGAGTGCGGCACGGGTGGAGATACAAGCGCAGGTGATTCCTCGACGTCGGTAAGCCGAGGCACGGCGTCCATCGCGCCGTCGTACGCTTCGAGCAGACAGTCGGACAGGCGCGCGACCGCGGGGTCCGGCGACAACCGCAACGACTCGAGGAGCTCCGACTGATTCGACTGCGCTAGATCGTGCGCAGTGAACAGCAGGCCGTCGTAGCCCGTGGACTCCACGAACCTGCTCCACAGCCCCGGCTCCGCCGCGAGAGCGCGTAGGGCGACGTAAATCAACAGAGCCGAGAATCGGTCCAGCGTTGACGCCAGGGGGGTGTAGCGGTTTCGACGAGGATGCTGATAGGGAGGCAAGCCGGTTTCGAGGTTGCGGCGTCCGACCAGCGCAGGGACGCACATGCCGTCGTAGTCGACCAGTTTCATCTCGTCAGAGCAAGTGACCAAGACGTTGCCGTGTTGAAAATCGCCGTGGGCGATTTCGGCGGCTTCCAGAGTATCGGCAAGTTGCACCCAATCGCCGGCGACTTTGCGCAGGCGGTCCTGTTGGCCGGCCCGGCAGCGAGCCTGGACCCACTCGAACAGCGAGTCCCCCGCGACCCAATCCATGGTAACCAGCGGATAGAGGCGAGCCCTGCCCCCGGTGATTGCACGAATCCCACGCTCCGTGTACTGGAATCGCACGAGCGATGGGATATCCGGCATCTGTTCCAGGTACTCGCTGATCACTCGGTAGCGATCGGTTCGTTCCTCACGGTCGCTGGTGAAGGTGCGCACAGCGATGGTATCGCCGTCGGCGAGCTGTGCCTGGAAGACGACCGCGAACTGTCCGGAGACACCATGCGGTTGGTTGTGGGCATTGCGTCGTATCTGGCAGTCCTTCAACTGCGGGTCGACGAAGGCAACCCCCGGGTTCTGGAGGACTGACGCGTAGTCGGAGGCCAACGGCCAATCCATCGAAATCCTCCTCCGCTAGAATGCTGTTATTCCTTCAGGATCGGGTAGCCGTTCATATGCAGAAGCCAAACCAACGGTTCGACAATCCCGAAGGGATCGACGGCGCGGTCCCTCAAGTCGTCCGGCGACACGTTCTCGGGAACGTCGAGGCTGATGGGAGTTAGGGGGAAGAAGCGGTAACGCCCACCGAACAGGTCGCGAATGAGCCGCTCGATATCCCACCCCGGCCAGATCCTTCGGCACAGTTTCAGGGCGAGGTCCGACCGCGCCTCGATGAACTCCATCGACATGTCCTCTCCTTCCGTGTCGATCCTTCTCAGCTCGTCGTTGAAATGGCCTGCGAAGTCCGGCGCCATGCTTGCCACGTAGTCAATCTTGGAGACGCATAGCGCAACGGGCGTTTGCAGCGAGCGGTTCGGTCTTACTTTCCTGGTCACCCGTAGGTCGCGACGTAAGCGAGTCAACCCGCTCTTCTGATTTTCCAGGGGCTCGGTTGGGTCGAGGAAGAAAATGTACCCGTCGGCCTTCAAGGCGCGTCGCCGCTGCTCGTCGTTGAGAGTGCTGAGAGCGCCTTCGGTGACCTCGCCGCTGTAGTCGAACACGTTGACCAATAGATCAGATCTTCCCCAAGGATCGTTGTC
>JBDRTC010000596.1:0-9225 GCA_043824335.1 Planctomycetota bacterium
GCCGTCCGGTAGGATCGAGGTGGGTTTGTGGGGCGGGGCGAGGGCGTGGCACGGGCTTCCGGCCTGTGGCTGGGAATGACGGGCAGGATGCCTGTCCTACGAGAAACGCGATCGGCGAGACCGGCGAAATGACGAAGAAGCAGAAGCCGGCGAAAGAGCCGGATCGGCGAAGGGGCCTTCGCGCGCGGGCACGCGAGGGGAGCGAGGTCGACGCCGGGCCGCGGCCGGTTTGGGCGCCGCAAGGGGCGGACCTGGAGATGGTGCCCGACGAGGTGCGGCAGGCGATCGTCGAAGTGATCGAGCCGGTTTACGAGCGGTTTGTGCGCGGGACCGACGACCCGCTCGAAATGACCTTGGGCGTTACGGTCGCCCATCTGTTGTGGCTCGAGGTGTTGCAGCAGTTCGACATGAAGCGGGAGTATCTCGAGGTGTCGGCCGTTCTGGGACTGCCGGAGGATCGCGGCCCGGTGATCGAGCAGCACCTGAGGATCATCTACTCGAAGGTGAAGGTCGGCTACCTGCTCGCGCGGCTTCGGGAGCTTCGCCAGCAGTGGCAGGAGCGGACGCGCGCGATCCTGCCTGAGCCGCCGGAACCCGCCGACTCGCCTTACTGGCCGGCGATGTTCGATCCGCCGCCGGATGGCGTGGCAACGCGAAGCGTGGGCGTGTGCCTGCCAAACACGCCGACGCAAGCGACGCCGTGTCCCGAAGGGGAGAGCATGCCCACGCAAGCGAGGGCATGCCACCCCGAGGCGGGGCCGAACGGCGCCCGAGATCATCACAGCGGGAGCCCCTGACATGGAAAAAGCGAGATCGGTTGACCAAAAGTCGGCCGCCCGATTCGAGCGGGTGGAGGCGCAAGTGGCGGCTGCTCCGGGGGTTTTCGCCACGCAGGGGACGGTGGTCTCGACGTGGCGGACGTACCGCGGACGTCGGCTGGGCCCCTACTTTCGGCTGGCGTATCGCAAGGGTGGGCGGCAGTGGTCGATCTACTTGGGCCGCTCGGAGGGGCTCGCCCGGCGGGTCCGCGATCTTTTGGCCCGGCTCCAGCACCCCCGGCGGTGGCGGCGAGATTCCCGGCGCTTGCAGGCCCAGGTGCGCGCGTCGCTACGGAAAACGAAGGCCCAACTGAAGAAGGGGCTGGCCCGTTGGGGTATAACCCTCAAGGGCTGGGAGTTCCGCGGCGTCCGGCGTGCGTTGGCGACGGCTCCCGAGGAGCTAATCAACGCGTGGCGGAGACAGGGGGCAACGGTGGAAAGAGGGTTCTTGTGAAGCGAGAACGCCGGTCGGCGCAACGGAAAGGTAGCAGGCAGACGGCGTGTGCCGTGACCAGCGGACGGCACACGGCGTGTGCCTGCTACTCCCGTTGTTGTACGGGCGAACTTTTTCCGGGCCACCTGGCTGCGGCAGTACAACTGCCGCAGCAACTGGATGTCAGACCGTCAGTTGGAGAACAAGGGCGGACAAACCGCCCATGACACCGGATGGCAACTCACAGGCTCAACTACAATGAGGTATTAAGGGGCCGTGGGCTTCTCGCACACCGCGATCCAGCCGTTGGCCCGGAGGTTGCCGAAGAACCAGGGGTGCGAAAGCGGGTGTTGGCGGGTGAGGTCCAACGGGATCAGCTCGCGGAGGCGGAAGCCGGCGTTGCCGAGCGCCCGGAGCAGCTCCCGCTGGGTGAACGTGTGCAGGAACATCTTGGGGATGCCGCGGTAGTCGAAGAATTTGTCGCCCAATTCCACGTCGCGGCGGAAGAGCGCGGTGACCAGTTGCCGGGCGAGCCAGGCGCGGCTGATGGGGTCGAACAGTCCGAACCAGAGGTTGTGAACGTGCACGACGAACAGGCCGCCCGGCTTGAGGATGCGCCGCGCGTGGGCGAGCACCCGGCGGCGGTTTTCGCGGCCCCGGATCATTCCCAGGGTGCTGAACAGGCAGGTGCAGTAGTCGGCCGAGTCGTCGCGGAGGCAGCCGAGCTCGACCAGGTTGGCCTGGAGCCGGGCGACGGGCAGGTTCTCCTCGGCGGCCTTTTGGCCGACGACCTCGAGCATGTGCCGCGAGAGATCGACCCCCAGGCCCCGGAACCCTCGCCGGGCCAGTGGGATCAGGGTTCGACCCGTGCCGCAGCCCAAGTCGACGACCAACCCCGGCTGGGCGAAATGCCGGGCCAGCACCTGCTCGTCGAACCGGAACAGGTCGTTCGAGGCGAAAAACTCGTCGTAGGCCCCGGCGATGTGCTCGGCCTGGGCATACTGCCACACGCCGCGGGAAACGCCCCGGGGAAGCCGCCAATAGGGTCGCTCGGAGGGGGGCAAGCGAATCTCGTCGTCCTGGTTGCTGGGAAGTTCCAACCCCAGTATAATTCCGGGTTCAAAACCCGCCTACAAGGCCGAGTGTCGGCCAGATCTTGGCATATCGACCCCTCTTGTAGTGGTCGACGTCTTCCCGAAGGAGGAGTACCGTGGCAATTCGTGTTGGAATCAATGGGTTCGGCCGCATCGGCCGCTTGGTGTTCCGGGGCCTGATGGCCAGGCCCGACGTGTTCGAGGTCGTGGGGATCAATGATCTGACGAACAACGAGACCTTGGCCACCCTGCTGAAGTACGACAGCATCCACCGGCGGTATCCGGGCACGGTCGATTTCGACGGCGAGAATCTCATCGTCGACGGCAAGCGGATCAAGGCGACCGCCGAGAAGGACCCGAGCAAGCTGCCCTGGGGGTCGCTGAAGACCGACGTGGTGCTCGAGAGCACCGGCGCGTTCCGCGGACGCAAGGCAACGGTCAAGGACCCGGAAACCGGGGAGCCCGTGATCGACCCGGAAACTGGGAAGCCGAAGATCAAGCCCGGGTTCGACAGCCACCTGGAGGCCGGCGCCAGGAAGGTCGTGATCAGCGCTCCGGCCAAAGGCCCCGACCTGACCTGCGTGCTGGGCGTGAACGACGACAAGCTCAGCGCCGAGCACACCTGCATCTCCAACGCCAGTTGCACGACCAACTGCCTGGCACCGGTGGCCAAGGTGATTTATGAGAAGTTCGGCTTCGTCAAAGGGCTGATGACCACCGTCCACTCGTACACCAACGACCAGGTGGTCCACGATTTCCCGCACAAGGACCTTTACCGCGCCCGGGCGGCCGCCTTGAACATCATCCCCACCACGACCGGCGCGGCCGAGGCCGTCGGGCTGGTGATTCCCGAGCTGAAGGGGAAGCTGACCGGGATCGCCCTGCGCGTGCCAACGGCCACGGGCAGCGCGGTCGACCTCACGGTCGAGACCGCCAAGCCGGTCACCGTCGACGCGGTCAACGCGGCCATGAAGGAGGCGGCCGAAGGCCCGCTCAAGGGCGTGCTCAAGTACACCGAGGATCCGATCGTTTCGAGCGACGTCATCGGCGATCCGGCCAGCTCGATCTTCGTCGGCCCCTGGACCCGCGTCATCGGCGACACGATGCTGAAGATCCTCAGTTGGTACGACAACGAGTGGGGCTACAGTTGCCGTAGCGTCGATCTGATCGAGAAGATCGCGAAGCTGTAGCGGCTAAGGCCGATTGGGCGACCAGGTTGGGCGGCCGTTCGGCACCTCGGGCGGCGAAGAGGGGCCGGGCGCTTGGGCCGGGCGGGGCTCGGGCCGGCGAGGCACCATCGCGGTGCGCGCCGGTTCCCTTGCCGGGGCGGCGACCGGGGGCGACGCGCTGTGCTGCCAGCCGTTGGCGGCCTGGCTTGTGCCCTGGGGCGGATTGGCCCCGGGCTCCGGCGCGGTCCGCCGTGCTTCGAGGGCGGGCGGCTCGATCTGGATGCTCTGGTCGGCCTGCAAGGCGCGGCCGTCGTCGGTCGTGTAGCGCACGAACACCTGCAACCGGTCGTGGACCGGCAACGCGGCCGGCCAGGTCATCTCCAAATGGATCCCCTCGGAGACCGGGGTCTTGCGGAACCGTTGGGCGATCTCCTCGGCGGTGAAGTCCCACCGCGCCAGCCTCGCGGCGGCGCCGGAAAGCGACGGGTCGAGCACGACCACGGAAACGGGGGCCGCGGCGTCGACCAGACGCCCGTCGTGGCCGCGCGGCTCGATCACGGCGGTGATCCCGTCGTGGCCGCGTCGCTTGTCCTGGTTGTAGCCTCGGGTGAGCCGGTTGTTGAGCGTGATGACGGCAACCTCCGCGTTGTCGGCGCGGGGATGGACGGGCTTGCCCAGCATGGCCCCGCGGCCCGGTTCCGTTTCTGTGCCCTCGCCTTCGGGCGGGGGGACCCAGATCGGGGCCTCTTGAGTCGGCGAAGGCGGGGGCGCGTCCTGGGATTCACGCGTTTCGCGATCGCCGAACCGCTTGAGGAACTCTTCGGCGGAGATGCCTTCGGAGGGGACTTCGATCTCAAGCGACCTTAGCGGCGCGGAGGCGTTCGGGGCCTCGGGCGTACCCAGCGAGGGGCCGGTCAATTCGGGCGGCAGGTCGGAGCGGGCCGGCCCGGCGGAGTCGCCCTCGAACCGCTCCAGCCGCTTTTGGAGTTTTTGGTTTTCGCGGCGGGAATCCTGGACCAGGTCGGCCAACTCGTAGATCTGGGATTCCAGCTCACGGTTTTCCTGCTCCAACAGCGCAGCGGCTGGGGGGGTTCGGCAGCCGGCGGCCGCCAACAAGGCCAGACAGAAGACGGCAAGCTGCCACGCTCTCATGTTACCCTCGCGCGCGGTGGGCACCCGGACGAAGCCGCGACGGCGGTCCGGCCGGCACAAACAGCCAAAGAGGAGTTGGGTGTTCCCAAGCGGAGCTTGGGAACAAGTTAATAGTGGAATTGGAATCAGCGGGAAATGACGGGGGAAAAGCTCAGCAACCGAGGAGGTGGCGCCTCCGGGGCGCCGGGAATCCATTCTCCTAACCTTCTCTTGTTTCAGCCCTGTTGGACGTGCTCGATCACCTGGTCGATCAATCCATAGTCGCGGGCTTCGTCGGCCGACATGAATCGATCGCGATCGGTGTCCTTTTCGATCTTCTCCAGGGGATTGCCGGTGTGCTTGATGAGGATTTGGTTGAGTCGTTCCTTGACTTTGGAGAACTCCTTGGCGTGGATCATGATGTCTTCGGCGGAGCCTTCCATGCCCGCCAGGGGCTGATGGATCATGATGCGGGAGTTCGGCAGAGCGTTGCGTTTTCCGTTGGCCCCGGCGCAAAGGAGCACGGCCCCCATCGAGGCGCACTGTCCCACGCAATAGGTGGCCACGTCGCAACTGATGAATTGCATGGTGTCGTAGACTGCCAGGCCGGAGGTGACGCTGCCGCCGGGCGAGTTGAGGTAGAGGTGCACGTCGGCCTTGGCGTCTTCCGACTGGAGGAAGAGCATTTGGGCGACGACCGAGTTGGCCATCTCGTCGTGGATGCTGGAGCCGAGAAAGATGATGCGGTCCTTCAAGAGGCGACTGTAGATGTCCATCGCCCGCTCTTCGCGGCCGCTCTTTTCGATCACGTAGGGGATCAAGGGCATGGGCGCGGTTTCCTTCGGTCTTCGTTCCGGTCGTCTAGCTTTCTTGTTCCGCTTTTTTTTCTTCTTCTTCGTCTTCGTCTTCTTCGTCCGGGGACCTGTGCTTGGTGAGGATGTCGTCGACCACGCCGTACTTCTTGGCTTCCTCGGCGGTCATGTAGAAGTCGCGGTCGGTGTCTCGGGCGATTCTGTCCAAGGGCTGCCCGGTGTGATCGGCGAGGATCTGGTTGAGCACGGACCGGGTCTTGAGGATTTCCTGGGCCTGGATTTCGATGTCGGAAACCTGGCCTCCCACCTGCCCGTACGGCTGGTGGAGCATCACCTTCGCATGGGGCAGGGCAAACCGCTTCTCCTTCGATCCGCCGGCCAGGAGCACCGCTCCGCCGCTGGCGGCCAGCCCGACGCAGTAGGTCGCCACGGGGCAACTGAGGATCTGCAGTGTGTCGTAGATTGCCAAGGTGGCGCTCACGCTCCCGCCGGGCGAGTTGATGTAAAAGTGGATGTCCTTGCGCCGGTTTTCACTCTGCAGATAGAGCAGCTTCATCACCAGCTCGTTGGCGTTCCCGTCGTGGATTACGCCCTGCAAGAGGATGATCCGGTTCTCCAGCAACAGGTCGCCGAGAGTCAGTTGGCGCTGACGCTGGTAATCGCGATAGTTCGACATGGAGTCAACCAACGGCGGCTGAGAGGAACGGCTCATAATGCTCAAAAACCTAAAACTGGGTTGTCCGTATCACTTGGTCGTTTCGTGCCGGAAGCGGGGTGGGCCATGCGATTCGGGCTGGCCTTCCTGGCTCTCCGCGGGCCCTTCGGGCTGCGCTTCGGGAATGTCGGATTCCGGCTCGCCCCCGCCGGCTGCAAAGCCGACCGCTTCGGTGTCGGGCCTTTCGGGCTGGTGGGCGACGTCGGTGAACTTGGCGTGCTCGAGAATCTGCTCGATGACCTTGCGCTCCACGATCTGGTTTCTCAGCGCGTCCATTCCGCCGCCCTTTTCCAGCCGCGCCCGGACACGCCGCGGAGTCTCGTCGCTTTGCTCCGCGATGAGCTTGATCTCGGCTTCGTAATCCTTCGGCTCGTCGGTGACCTCTTCCTCCTCGGCGATCCGTTCCAGGATGAAGTGCTCTTTGAGGGCCTGGGCGGTCGACTCGCGGCTGTTCTGCCTCAGATCGTTCTCGTAGGCCCGGATTTCCTCGGGGCCGAAGCCGCTGCGACGCAACTCCAACACCGCCCGCTGCAACTCCCGCTGGCTCTGACGCTCCAGCAGGGCCGGCGGCAGCTCCCAGTCGGCCGACGCGGTCAACGCGGCGGTAACCTGCTCCCGGGCGCGGCGATGCTGGGCATACTCCAACTGGCGCCCGAGGCTGTCGCGGAGCGCGTCGCGCAGCTCGGCTTCCGACTCGAAATCGCCGATCGACTCGAGGAAGTCGGGCGTCAACTCGGGAAGCTTCAGCCGCTTGACCTCCAACACGTCGAAGGTGGCCGTGACCTTGGCCCCGCGCAAGGCCGCGTTTGGGGCGTCCTGCGTGAGCTGGGCCTGGCACTCTCGGGTCTGCCCGGTGCAGACGCCCGTCATCAGCTTATCGAACCCCTCGATCTTTCCGTCGCGGAAGCTCAACACGGGCCGAATTCGGATGACCTCCTCCTGGGCACTGGAAAGGGTCGTCCCCTCGTGCGAAAAGGTCAAATTCGTGGTGATGTAATTCCCCGGTTCCGCCGGCCCGTCGACCAGCACCAACTGCCCGTGACGTGCCAAGCCCCTCTCCAGGGCCCGGTCGATGTCCGCCTCGCCAATCTCTTGAACCGGCCGTTCGATCTTCAGGCCCTTCCACTGGGGGAGGTCGAACTCGGGCCGCACTTCCAGGTCGAACTCGAAGGTCATGGGGCCTTCGCTGGGCACTTCCACGGCGTCGAGCTTCAGGTCCGGCTCGCTGATGGGCGACAGGTCGTGCTCCTCGTTGATCTGTTCGAGGCTGTCCATCAGCAGCGAGCCCTTCACCCGCTCGGCGACGTCCTTGCGGAACTTGGCCTCGATCACCTTCCTGGGCACGTGGCCCGAACGGAAGCCGGGAACCGCCGCGGAGTCCACCAACTCGGTGAACTCGTGGTCGTAGTAGCGGTCGATGTCGTTCCGGGAAACGGTTACCGTGACGTGGCGTTCGCAGGTGCTCCGCTCCTCGATCGCCACCTGGAGGTCGAGCGGTTGCTTCTTCTCCTCGCCCTCGCCCTCCGTTTCTTCAGACGGCTCGTCGGCCGGCTGTCCGTCGTCGTCACGAAGGTCATCGTTCGCCGCGTCTTGGGGGGGGGGCATCGTGTCGTCGGTGTCGGGGGGGTCGCGTGCAGCCATATTTTTTTCCGCCATCTTGCGAAAGTCGACAAAATCGAGAGCGGGTGATGGGATTCGAACCCACGACAACGACGTTGGCAACGTCGTGCTCTGCCAACTGAGCTACACCCGCGCTGGCGAGATCGCCCCATCGGACGATCCCCCCCTCGACCCTGACAACCCGCTCAAAACAGCCAGGGCGACTCAATGGAAGGGCTCTCGACCGGAAAACGTGCCGGAATCGGGGAATTATAGGTTCCGACAAACCGCTTGCAAGGGCAATTGGCCTCCTCACCAATAGAACCCGATCCCCGCCCTGCCGTCAACAGCCCCTCTGGTGGGCCGGTTCTGTTCACGGCGATGGCGGGCTTGGCGGCCGCTCACGCTCCTTCTCCCCGCCGACCCGCCGGGCGTTGCGGCGCGATCTCCGGGCAATTATGATGAATGCTTGCAGCGGGACTCACACCTCATCTTGGCCTGCCACCCGCACTGCATCCGGCCCATTGGAGCAACAAGGTCCCATGGACGCCAAATTGGTCATCGTCGGGGGCAAGGCGAACAAGAGCCAAGTCTCGGTGAAGCTTCCAACCGTCATCGGCCGAAGCCGGGAAGCCGATTTGACCGTCGCCCATCCGATGATCAGCCGGAAGCACTGCGAGCTATACGAGGTCGACGGCCTGGTGAGGATTCGGGATCTGGGCTCCCTGAACGGGCTTTTCGTCGGGAGCCGCCAGGTGAACGAGGCGGCTCTGCACCCCAACGCCGAGTTCACGGTCGGCCCGCTCACCTTCCGTGTCGACTACGAGTACGAACATCGCGATCACGGCGCCCCCCCGCCCGACGCGAGCACGCTGGACGACACCGTCGAGCAGCCCGAGGACGAATCTCCCGACCAGATTGGGGAGTCGGAAGTTGCGGGAGAACTCCTGGAAGCCGATCCACCGCAGGGATTCACGGGTGGCGAGGAGCCGTTGTCGCCCGAGGAGGAGGCTGCCCCGGGTCCCTCGCTCGGCTCCACCGAGGCCCAGCCGGCCGTTGCCCCCCAAAATGGGGACATGCCTGACTTCTCTGCGTGGGAGGAGCGGACCGGCAAGGAGGGAGACGATGAGCAGGCCGGTGAGCCATCACTGCCGGCGCCTCCCCCGTCTTTTGGGGAGGTCTCCGGGCAAGAGGAGGCGGACCCCGAGATCGATGGGGGGGCCGAGCCCGATTCGCCCGCCGCTTCGCTTGGGAACGAGATGACCCCGGAGACGATCTCGCTCCCGCAATCCGATTCGGCCGAGTCTGAGCCGGAGGAGCCCGGCGACGACGCGATGGGCAAGTTTCTTAAAGGGTTCGAGTAGAGGCCCGCCGCGTTTAAGGATCGGCCGAAGAATAACTTCTGCTTCTGCGGAGTAGTAGGCACACGCCGTGTGCCGTAACAGGCGGACGGC
>JBDRTC010000597.1:0-3699 GCA_043824335.1 Planctomycetota bacterium
GGAATACGCAAATCGGCGAGCCCGAAGGGCTCAAATATGGCAGCCCAGGGCAACGCCCTGGGTTTAGGAGCAACGGAGAGACCCCAGCCCTGAAAGGGCGTAATAACCTTCTGTACTGCAACAGTTTATGACGCCCTTCCAGGGCTTCATGGGCTGGGAGTACCCCGTACCCAGGGCGGTGCCCTGGGCTATCGTATTTCAGCCCTTCGGGCTGCACTTTCACGAAACGATGTCCCGCAAAAGCAAATGATAGCAATTCAAAAACACCCTCTGAGGAAGTCACCCCGCGGACGGTCCTTACGCCAGCGTCTTTTCCAGCTCGCCGCGGATTTGCTTTTCGATGGCGCCGCGAAGGAGCATGGCGGCGTAGGGCAACTGGAGGGCGACCTCGACTTGGGACTCGCCGGAGGTGACGGTCCCTTGCACCTTGACGCCGAAGGTTGTGAAGCCGAAGTTGAGCACGTCGCCGTCCCACTCCTCGGCAAGATCGGCGACCTGGCCGCCGAACCGGTCCTTGACGTTGCCGGTCTGCACCCTCAGTCGTTGCGTGGCTTCCTGTTGGTCGAGTGTGTGAGGGACGGCTACGGTAAGACTTGGCATGCGGTTGGTTCCTGGAAAGCTGGGCACGGAGCCGGTATGTGACGAAGACGCCGTGCAACGGGGTATTTGAGCAGTCGGCTTTCAGCCGTCAGCAATCAGCTTTCAGCCATCAGGCTTTAGCACCCGGTTTTCGCGCGGGGAAAAGAGCTGACTGCTGATTGCTAAAAGCTGACGGCTACGATTTGAGTTCTTGTCCTGCCGAGGTTCAAATCGTCGTTAGAGGATCTTGGCCTTCAAATCGTTCAGGAGTTGGACGCCTTGGCCGATCTCGGCTTTCTGGCGTTCGGGGTCCTCGGGAATTTCCCGTTCGATGGTCAACGGGCCGTCGTAGCCGAGGTCGGCGAGCGTGCGGAGGAAGTTTTCCATGCCCACGGCTCCCTGGCCGAGCGGCACTTCGGCGCCCCACTGCTTGCCGGGGTTGGCGGCCCACGTGGCGTCTTTGCAGTGGACGCTCTTAACCAGGTGCCCCACTTTTCGGAGCGCTTCGATCGGCTCGCCCGAGCCGTAGAGGATCATGTTGGCCGGATCGAAGTTGATGAAGAGGTTGGGGCGATCGACGTGGGCGATGAACTCCAGGAGGGCCTCGGCCGACTCCTGGCCGGTCTCCAGGTGCAGGCGCTGGTCGTTGGAAAGGCAATGATCGCAGATCTCGCGGGCCACGGCCACGACCTCCGCGTGGAGCGGGTCGGCCGGGTCTTCGGGCACGAAGCCGATGTGCAGGGCGACCACGTCGACGCCCAGCACCCGGGCGAAGTCGGCGATCTCTTTCATCTCCCGGGTCCGTTCGGCGCGGGTTTCCGGCGGCACCAGGCCGATGGTCCGCGCGACCGTGGGGATGTCGGCGTAGCTTTCGCCCTCGAATCCGCCGAAGACGGCCGAGATTTGGGTGCCCATCTCCTCTAGCTTGGCCAGAAACTGCTCCGCCTGCGCTTGGGTGCGGGACGACTGGTGCGGGGCGTGAAGATGAATCGTGGGAATGCCCAGTTCCTGGACAACCTCGAGCTTGACGCCCAGTCCGGCGTCGAGGCTGGCAAACACACCGATAGGCCACTTCTGCATGAGAGTCTCCTTCCTATCCGGGGAGTGGTTCATTGGCGTACGGGGGACCCGAGGCGAATGCGTTGGCCGACCGCCGCGGTGTCTTGATGCAACCGAACTGACAGGGTGGCATGGCGTCGCTTGCGTCGCCATGCTTTCGGAATATGACATGCCCACGCGAGCGAGGGCATGCCACCCCTGGGTGCCGGATCATGGCACCCAGGGCGTCAGATCAGATACATCGAGACACCAGGATACCCGAGACGGGCGACGGGTTCAAGCGACCTGGGCCGTGCCGGGCTTGACGCCCTCGGGGGTCTCGTCGCTGGCCGGGTCGAACCACTCGGGCTTGAAATCGACGCGGCGGCCCTCCCGGGCGGCGACGTTCGAGACCAGGGCGATCACGGCGTCGGCCAGGGCGACCTTGGGGTGGCAGTGCGGCTGAAGCTCCGGATCGGAGTTGTTGGGATTCGTACGGATGCACCAGGCCCAGTGCTCCAACTGCTCGGTGTAGCCCCGCTCGGTGACGGCCAGGGCCTGCGTGCCGATCGCCGCGGAAAGAGGGTCGCCCTTGTCGGCCAGCTCGATCTTCGGCCCCTTGGCCAACGCGATCTTGCCCGTGGTCGAGGCGGTTTTGTAGAGCATGGCGTCCTGCTCGCGCTCCAGGAGCATGGTTCCTTCGGTGCCGAAGACCGTCTCTCCGTACCCGCCGAAGCCGTTGCCGTTGATCGAGGCGTAGGCGACGCTGATCTTCTTGCGGCGGCGGTGCTCGTCGTTCGGGTCGTAGTCTGGGGCGGGGAACTCGAAGAGGCAGTAGACGTGGTCGGCCACTTCGCGGTCGACGGGGAAGAGCGGGCGGTTCGCGGCCGCCGCCACACAGAGCGGATACTGCTTCTTGCCCCCGTGCATGGCCGAGATGAAGATGCTGGCCGCATCGAGCTGGTGGCTTCCCAGCTCGGCCATCAGGCCGCCGCCGGTGCGGTCCCAGAGCCGCCAGCGGATCAGCTCCTCGATCGCCGGGCGGTCGTACACGCCCTCGATCAGCTCGTGCTGGTAGCCGAACTGCTCGGCCTTCTCGGCGATGAGTTCATCGGAGATTTGAGCGAGCTTTTGGGCGACCTTGGCCTCCCAGGCTCGGATCTCGCTCGCGTCGGTGTCTGCTTCCTTGAGTTCCGCCAGCTTTTTTTGCCACGAGGCCAACTCCTTGTCGAGCCTGTCGGCCTGGAGATCGCCGGGTTTGGCCTTGTTGGGCATGGGCTGCTGCCAGCTATCGGTGCCCGGCAGGTTGCCGCGATGCCACTGGGCCCGAATGTAGTGCAGGTCGCCCAGCAGTCCGGCTGCGATGGCCTGGACCGCGTTGTCGTAGAGGATGCTGTAGTGCCGTTGGTGGCCGGTGGCCAGGTGAAGGCTGGTTTCCTGGGCCACTCGGGCCATGTGCTTGCACTCGTGCACGCTGTGGGCCATCAGCTTTTCGGTCAGCACGTGCTTGCCCGCCCTCATGGCCGCGATGGCCGCCGGGGCATGGAGGTGCAAGGGCAAGGCGATGACGACGGCGTCGAGGTCCTTCTCGTTCTCCAGCAGTTCGCGATAGTCGCCGTAGACCTTGACGTGGCGGCGGGCTTCGTCTTCGGTTTTCCATCCGTACTTGGCCATCAGCCCGCAACGGGCTTCGAGCGCCTTGTCGCTGTAATAATCGCCGTGGAAAGCCCGATAAACGCTGTAGGGGCGGAGGTCGGCGATGGCCGTGACCTGGATAAACTCGGGGTTGATCGCGCCGATGAGCACGTTCCCCTCGTCGCCGGTGCCGAGGAAGCCGACGCGGATCGGCTCGGCCAGGGTCTTGTCGTAGCCGAAGTAGTAGGCCCCCAGGCCGCGGCCCGAGGCGATGTCCTGCCTGGTCCCCTCCTGGAGGAATTCACGTCTGAGAAGCGGACTGCCGATCGCGGCCTGGAAGTTCTCCTTGCCGACCGCTTTTTCTTCCGGAGTCAAGTCCATCGTTTCCTGCCTTCTGGCTTATTCTCGTGTTCTTTCATGGGATTGTGTGAATGATTCGACGCGCCG
>JBDRTC010000598.1:0-3708 GCA_043824335.1 Planctomycetota bacterium
GCTTCGGGCTGGTGACTTTGCAGCGCAAACGCGAAACGGGCACGGAAACCGATCGGCGTTAGTACGCGCCGCGTCGGCTGAGCACGCTGCCGGGGGTTTTGGCCAGCAGGCGGACGTCGGTCAGGAAGCTCTGGTTCTTCACGTACCAGAGGTCCATGCGGACCCATTGCTCGAAACCAATCTCCGAGCGGCCGCTCACTTGCCACAGACACGTCAGGCCCGGCTTGAGGGCCAGGCGGCGGCGCTGCCACGGGGCATAGTGGGCGACTTCCTCGGCCAGCGGCGGCCGGGGGCCCACCAGCGACATTTGGCCCAAGAGGACGTTGAACAACTGGGGCATCTCGTCGATGCTGGTCGATCGCAGCAGGCGACCGATGCGGGTGATGCGGGGATCTCGCCGATTCTTGAAGATGGGGCCGTCCTGCTCGTTCTTCACCTCCTGCTGACGCTCGACGGCATCCATCCGCATGGTGCGGAACTTGTACATGGTGAACGAAAGGCCGCGGTAGCCCAAACGCTCCTGGCGGAAGAGGGGCTTGCCTCGCGTGGTGAAAAGAAGAACCAAGTACGTCGTTACCATGACGGGAGCAAGCGCCACGAGAAGGCCCAAGGCCCCGACGATGTCGAGCGTCCGCTTCGCCGCCAGATACCAGGGCGAACGGTTGCCCTCCCGGCCGACGATCGCGAGGCCCGAGGCCAGATGGGTGTCGGCCAGCGAGCCGAGCCGGTCGGGCGCCCTGCGGATCCGATGCCGTACGCGTGCCCGCGACGCCGCCGGGTACGCCGCGGCGGCCTCGCACGCTGCGCTGGGATCCTCGAAAGAGGGCTCGCCCGCGTGGGGCCAAACGACCGGCCCCTCGAACAAAACGGTCGCGGCAGCGTGAACCGAGGATTCATGGTCGCCCTGGGGCGACGGATTTTGGCCTGCGCTCATCGTGTCAACTCGCAATGGTGTTCGACTTGGAACCGAGTCGAACTGCTCTGATCGCAAACCGCGCGCCGACGAAAAACGATGGCCGTCCAAACCCCCGGTCCATTCCCTAAGTCGTTGTGCGACAGTGGCTTGCGACCTCACTCGTCGCGAGCGGTCTCTTCGCGGAATTGTCGCGTTTCCGGAAGGGCACGTTCACAAAAGTCGTCGCGGGGAACCCCGAATGGGCCGACGTCGGAGAGGCCGCCGCGGCGCGAAGGAGCCAAGGACCGGCCGAAGAATAGCTCGTCCGTTTAGCTGCCGCCGGCACGGCGGCATGCGGCGGAAAGGGCTGTCCAGCGCAGAGCCTCCGTACCGGCGGCAGCTAAACAGGGGAGTGCCCGAATCGGGAAGTTGTTCGTCACGCGATCCCGACGGCGGCTTCAGGCGACCAGCCAGCGCGTCGCCGCACGTCGGCTCAGCGCCCGGGCCAAGAGCGTGCTGGCGGCGGCGGCGATGAGAAACACGGTCACGTCCTGCTGCCAGGTGACCGGGGCGTCCAGCTTCACGGCCACTGCTTCGAGCACCTTGATGAAGAGCATGTGCGCAAGGTAAATCCCGTAGGCCAACGGCCCAAGCCTGGCCAGACGGCCGATCCAGGCCATCCTGGCCGGTCCCAGGGCAACGACCATCACGCCCAGTCCGGCCAGCGTCTCCGGCAGCTTGGCGCCTCCGAACCTCCACACCCAGGCGGTTGAGGCTACCACGAGCAAAAGGCCGGCGATTGTGGCCGCGGGGCGCTCCAAGACGCGCGTGGCCGGATGTCGAACGGCGATCCCAAGCGCCAGGGCCCAACACACGGCCGGCAGGGTGTTGGTTACGCACCCGGCAAAGGTGCCCGCTCGCAGGACAAAGCCCGGTGTCGGCGTGACGGCCAGCACGATCCCTGCCACGGCTGCCGCTGTGGCAACTGCCAGTTCCGCCCGGCCCCGGCCGGCGGTGGCCTTCGCCGTCACAAAGGCCAGCAGGCTGACGACGAGGATAAACGGCAGGAACCACAGGTGGTAGAAGCCCCCGGTCCAAAGGATCTCCAGGCCGGGGTAATCGTTCGGCTGCTCGGGGAGCAGGAACCCTTTGACGAGCTTGAAGCCCAGGTAGATCACGCTCCAGGCCAGAAACGGCAGGTAGATGCGGACGAACCTGAGCCGGGCGTATTGGCCAAAGGTCCGCTCCGGCCGGCGCGCGAGCCCCTCGAACACGAAAAACACGGTCGAGAAGACGAAAAACGGCACGGCGAACCGCCCGATCGAGCGGCTTGCCCCCAAAGCGTCAAACCGCGGCGTGTGCAGCCAGATGATGCCGTAAGCCGCCGCCAACCGGGCCACGTCGATCAGGGCGCGATGCGACGGGGCAACGACCACCTCCGTTTTGGTCACGGGGGTCGACGTTGGAAGGCACGTCGCGCTGCTCATCGGGGGACACCGTCGTAATCCGGGCTGCCGGGCTGGAACCTCGTGACAACGGCTCTTCGCGGATGCGTGCCACTGGCGTCTCGCCAGTGCTCGGGTTGGAGCACGGGCAAGATGCCCGTGCCACCCAACGTGAGTCGTAGTCCAATCCTGTTCATGCGATCGGCTGTGGCCCCAAAACCAGCGGATTGCCCCGAGTGGCCGCCGCCTCGGGACGTTCGTCACCGAGGGTTTCTGCGGGCTCGGCGTACGGCCGGAGTCCGGCGGTGATCCCCGCCAGGAAGAACAAGACCATGTTCACCATGGCGATCAGCGAGAGGTCCTGGAACATGCCGACGGCGAAGTAGTTGGCCAGCAGGACGAAGAACACGAGCACCAACTGGCGGGCCCAGAGCGGCGCCGCGCGGGATCGCCACACGCGCCAGGCGTCGCGGATCCACAGCCCCCAGAGCGTGAGGAAAAGCCCCAGGCCCACGACCCCCGTCTCCGCCAAGAGCGAGAGAAACACGTTGTGCTGGGCAAACGGCCGGGCTTTCTCCAATCGCAATCCGCTGGAGCGGTCGGCCAGGTAGTAGATTTGCTCGTCGTCGTATTGGCCGAATCCGCAGCCGACCCAAGGGCGGTCGAGGAACATGTTCCAGGCGACAACCGCCAGGACGGGTCGCAGCTTGACCGACTCGGCCGCGTCGTGCGCGGCAAGGTCACGGTCTCGCTTGAACACCAGGATCCGCTCCCACTGGGTTGCCCCGACGAGAGCAACGCCCAGGAGGAGGCTTCCCAGCACGGGGAGTCGCCAGGATCGGGGGACGGCGAGCGCCAAGAGCAGGAACAGGCCCAGCCCGGCCCCAATCCACACGCTCCGCGTGAACGTCGAGTAGATTCCCAGGCAAACGAGCAGGGCTCCGGCGACCAGGAGGAGTCGTCCCGGGCGATTCAGCCGCGGCCACAAGACCAGCACCGCCGCCAGGCAGGCCCCGCCGATCAAGCCTGAGCCGGCGGGGTTCAAAAGCGGGCCGCGCGCACGGCCCAGGAATCCCAGTTGGGTCGTCGATCCGATGTATCGGGGGTAAACCATCCACCACCACTCGTGCGTCTCCGCCACGGCGGTCACGGCCAGATAGAGGCCGAACGCGGCCAAAGAGCCGAAGATCACCAGCGCGCCCCGCTCCGAGAGCGGAATCTGGCGAGCCACGCAGTAGAGGCCCAACGGCATCAGGTAGGAGAACAGAAGCCTTGCCACGGGCTGGTGGTGGTGCGCCTGCCAGTCGTGGGAAAAGGTGCTCAGAAACAGCACGCCGAAAAACGCGAGGAGGACAAACTCGGCGGCCG
>JBDRTC010000599.1:0-4012 GCA_043824335.1 Planctomycetota bacterium
GTGTTGAGCATGTGCTTGAGGCGGACGCTGATAAAGCCCTCGGGGGTCGAGGCGTCGGGATGCCAGACGTCGTCGCCGTCGTCGTTGAAGATGATGCGGCGCCTGCGACGGGCAAGGGCCTTGCGGTCCGTCGGCGCCCGCTGCGCACAGGCACGACCAGACGCCGCCCCGAAGAACATGACCCCAAGCAGGCTCTCTTGGATGAATCGCCTTCGTGTGGTTGTCATTTGGCTTTCTCCTTGGTCTTGCGTTCGGGCAGCGCCCGCCGGGCCTTGGTGATCTCGGCCCGCTTCTCGCGAATCGGCCGGTAGCAGAACTCGTTCATCAAGGCGACGGCGCCGAGGTCGCCGTGGTCCTCGGCAAGATCGGCCCAAGTCTGAAGCGCCTCGCGGATGGCCGTGTAGGCCGCTTCGACGTGGATCGCCGCCTGCTGGAGGTCGCCCGCTTTTTCCGCCCGAGACGTGGCCCCGAATGCCTCGGCGGCGTCGAGGTAGCGCGTTGCGAAAAAGAGGCGGCCGACGAGGTAGTCCAGGAATCGGTGTCCGCGCGGAGCGCTTTTTTCGCGGGCCTTCCGCATCGCGGCCAGCGCCCCGCGATAGCGATGGTGGTCGGCCTTGATCGAGTCGGAGAGTCCGCCGGCGCTATAGTGCTTCCTCATCATGCCCGGTACGGGAAAGGCGAAGCCGAGGCCGTAGTCGTCGAGCCCTTTCGTGATCTCTTCGATGCGGTCCAGGGCCACAAGCGCCGGCTCGACGCTCTCCGGCCCGGCCACGTGCTCAAAGAGGTCGGAGTAGGCGCTTTGGGGCGTGACGCTCGCATCCCAGCTCGCCTTGGCGAGGTAGTGGACGGTGGGCATGAGATCGCCCACGGTCCAGTAGCGGGTGTAGAAGCCCGCCCAGCCACTCGCGCGGAGTTCCCGCATGAGTTCGTCGAGCGAGCCCGTGGCCAACTGGGGGAGCACGCCCACGTTGTCGTCGGCCAGCGTGAAGATGAGGTTCGCGGGCAGGCCCTCGGGCGGTTTCTGTCGCAGAAGGTCGCGTTGCTTGAGTTGGCGGCTGGCCGTGTAGTCGATGAAGCTGAGCACTTCGCCTCCGGCCGGCGTCATCTTCGCCAGCAGGGGAAACAGCTCGGCCACGACGCCGTTGTAGACGAGCTTCACGTCGGGGCGTCCCCCGGGGCGCTTCAAGAGATCCTTCTCCGCCGCCAGGGAATCGAAGAAGGCCAGCGAGGAGAGGTCGCCCTTGAGCATCGTTTCGACCCGCTCCCCGCCGCCGGGAAACGACGTGCGCGCCCGCGCCCGGGCGCAGAGTTCCTCGAACGTGCCGAGCGGCGCGAGGTCGTACTTGCGGTCGAGCGAGTCGTAGGCCTCGTGTGCCTGCTCGGTCCAGCCGCGGTGCTCGGGCATGCCGACGTGAACGTACTCGGCGTCGGGGTAGGTCTCCACGTAAGCCCTGAAGATCGTGGCGACCATCTCGCGGAGCAAGGGGTCCTCCATGGACTGGTCTTTCCCCGGGCCGGCGGTGAGGTTGCCGAGCTGGCGCACCGGCTCGCACCCGGGAAGCACCTCGATGAACTCCTTGGGCCAGTCGAACGGCTGAATGGCCAGCCCGGTCTCCATGCCGAGCCGCTTGGCCTCGGCAAGGATGCCTCGCGCCAGGCCGGTTGCGCGCCGGACCAGCTCTTGAGGCGTTTCGGCGCCGACGTAGTCGGGGTTCATGAACTCGGTCATGTGGCCGAACCGCTCGCGGCCAACCGTGTCGTCGTCGATGGGAAAATGTTCGCCAAAACTGAAACAGGGGGCCGGCTTCTCCATGCCGCGAAACGAGTAGTCGACGAACGGCTGGACGGGCCAGAAGGAGAGAAAGACTCGGTTGTACTTCATCTTCGCGATCTGGCGCAAGAACCGCCGGTTCTCCTCGAGGCTCCAGGAGACCGGCCCGTCGGCCAGGTCGTTCACGAGCCGCCAACAGCGGGTGCGCATGTTGGGCTCGAGGTGAATCCCCGACTCGGGAAGCGCCAACGGGCCGGGGTTTTCCGGAAGCACGTCCTCGTAGATGAGATAACGCACTCCCCATCGCTCGACAAGCTCATAGACCGACCAGAGCACCGCCGCGGGACTCCCGCCCGCCAGCAAGATGCAATCCGCTTCGCCGCGCTTCAACGGACGGATCAGAATGCCTTGGGGCGAGAGGTCCGGGAGTGGGCCTAAGAGCAAGTTCTCCGGGGCGACGTCCTGCGTGTTGTAGAGGAAGAAGACGGTGGCCGCGTCGCCCGGGCTTGATGAAGGCGTGACGCGCACGCCGTACAGTTTCTCCAGGTAGCCGCACAGCTCCGCAGCCGCGTGGCGTTCGAGTTCGCCGGCCGTCTCCGGGACGACCACGGCCACGTCCTTCGCTTGCACGTCGGCCGGCGCTCGGAGAAGAAGCGTGCCGAGGAGCCCGAGCGCGATCGGACTGCAAAGGTTCTTCATCGGATCTCCCCCCACCGCTGGGACTTCTCGTGGCGTAGACACGCATTGTCCTTGCCCGATCCGGTCCCTGCAAGGCTTTGGCGAGTGCGAGCCATCTTGTGGCGGTTCCCTCGACGCCTGCGCTGGGGGCTTGCCCGGGCAATTCGCTTGATTTCGATGGCTGGGCCGGTAGACTCAGGGTGATGCCGCTCGGGCGGGTCGTCCGCCGTGGGCCGGACCCCGGGCGGCTGTTGGGGAAGCAACCGGAGAAAGCCAAATGCGAAACTTTCTGTCATTCATTGCAGCGGTGGGTCTCGTTGGCGCCGTTGCGCAGGCTGCCGGGGCGGCCGAACCGATCGATATCGGCTCGCGCCTGGAGCTGTTCGTCGACGACTATCTGATCGACGGGCTGAGCGGCGACGCCCAACTCCATCTCAACAAGCCCCAGGCGAAGGAAGTCGCGATCGTGACCGACAAGCCCTGGGAAGGCAACACCTGCGCGTACTACACGATCTTCCAGGACGGCGATCTCTACCGGATGTACTACCGCGCCTCGCATTTCGACGTGGCGACGCGCAAGGTGACCCACCCCGAATTCACCTGTTATGCCGAGAGCAAGGACGGCATCGACTGGACCAAGCCGGAGCTGGGGTTGTTTGAATTTCAAGGCTCCAAGCAGAACAGCATCGTCTGGGACGGCGTCGGCACGCACGCCTTCGTGCCGTTCAAGGATCCCAACCCGAATTGCCCGGAGGAGGCGCGGTATAAGGCGCTGGGACTCGGCCGCGGCAAGCACGGACTGTATGCGTTCCAGTCGCCCGACGCAATTCATTGGACCCTGATGAACGAAGAGCCGGTTATCACCAAGGGGGCGTTCGACTCGCAGAACCTGGCGTTTTGGGACCCGGTGCGTAACCTCTACGTCGACTTCCATCGCACGTTTCGCGACGGCGTGCGCGACATCATGACCTGCACCTCCACCGATTTCCTCCACTGGACCGATCCGGTCGACCTCGAATACACCGGCGCGCCGAAACAGCATCTCTACACGAACGCGATCCGGCCGTACGATCGGGCGCCGCACATCCTGATCGGGTTCCCCACGCGGTTCCTTCCCAAGACGCAGCAGGTCGAGCCGACGTTCATGACCAGCCGCGACGGGCGCACGTTCCATCGCTGGGACGAGGCCCTGATTCCCATCACCGCGCCCGAGGACCGCGACGGCAACCGGAGCAACTACATGACCTGGGGACTGGTTCGGCTCCCCCACAGCGACCGCGAATACTCGGTCTACGCCACCGAGGCATACTACACCGGGCCCGATAGCCGTGTGCGCAGGTTCACCTATCGCGTGGACGGCTTCGTCTCCGTCCGAGCGTCCGCCCAGGGCGGCCAGTTGGTGAGCAAACCGCTGGTGTTTTCCGGCCGGAAGCTGGTCGTCAACTTCGCCACGTCGGACCAGGGCAGCCTGGCAGTCGAGCTTCAACACTCAGAGGGCAAGCCGAACCCCCTCTTCACCCAGTCCGAAAGACCGCCCCACAGCTCCCACGAGATCGAGAAGAC
>JBDRTC010000600.1:0-5906 GCA_043824335.1 Planctomycetota bacterium
TCGGTCAAGCTCCTCCAGTTCGACGCCGAGCGCTTGCGCGTGCTGGAGTCGGCCCGGTGGGATCTTTCGGCCCCCAACACGGCCGACCCGGCCGATCGCGACGCCGAAGTGGTCAAGGCGATCCTGCAGGCCCGCGAAGGGAAGAAATTCCGGGGCTGCGAGGCGGTCTTCTCGATTCCCGCGGCCGACCTGTTTGTGCAGAATATCCGCGTGCCGAAGGCCGCCGGCGAGGAGCTTAGCAGGATCGTTTGCGCCGAGGCTGCCGGGCGGGTCCCCTTCGCCGGCGACGAGGCCGAGGTCCGTTACATCGAGGCGGACACCGTCCGACAAGGCGACGCCGTGCGCCGGGAAGTGATCCTCCTGGCTTGCCACCGCCCCCAGCTCGAGCGAACCCTGGCCGTGGCCGACGGCGCCGGCCTCACGCCGGTGGCCGTCGACGTGGACCCAAACGCCCTCATCCGGTGTTACGCGAAGCAGTTCCGCCGCGACCGGGACCGACAAGCGCGGATGATGTTCGTCAACGTGGGGGCTTCAAGCACCGCGGTCGTGATCGCCCGGGGCGCCGACGCCATGTTCATGAAGTACCTCGACGTGGGCGGACGCCACTTCGACGACGCCGTCGCCCGACGCCTGAAAATGAGCCACTCCGAGGCCGCCGCCCTCCGGCGCCACAACGGCGACCGCCGCGCCGACCAACGCGATCCCGAGGTGGCCAGGAGCATTGTGGAATCGATTCGCCCCGTGCTGGACCGTCTCGCGAACGAGCTGTCGATGTGCATCCGCTACTACAGCGTTACCTTCCGCGGACAGCCCCTGGAGCGGCTCGTGCTGGGAGGCGGCGAGGCTGGCGAGACACTGGTCGAATGGCTGGGCGGACGGCTCGACGTACCCTGCGAGTTGGGCGATCCGCTCCGAAGCTACGAAAAGCCGCCGCTCAGCCGCCGAATGGGACAATGGGACGTGGCCGCCGGACTGGCGCTCCGCGAAATGAACTGACCGCCCCGACAGAGAATTCAAGCTGAACCGAAATGCACGACGTCGATTTCCTCCCGCCGGAATACCGCCAGAACCACGCCAGGGCGAAGTGGTACGGCCGGCGACTTCTCCTGGTGACGCTCGTCGTGACGCTCGTCGCCGTCACGGCCTGGAACCAGCAGGGCCGGCTTCGCCGACTCCAAGCCGACGTCGCCGACCTTGAGCCGGCACGCATCGCCGCCGTGGAGACGAAAGAGACGCTAAACGCTCTGCAAAACCGCCTTCAGGTCAATCGGGCGAGCGCCGACCTGATCACGTATCTTCGCCATCCCTGGCCCCGCACACAGATCCTGGCAGCCCTTTTGCACCCGCTGCCGAAGGAAATTACGTTCGAGGAGCTACGCATCGGCCGGGAGGCGTTGGTTGGGCCAAGGTCCGGCCTGATCCGCTCGCCTGCCAACCGAAAGCCCGAAGAGAAGCAAACGGCCGGTTTGCCGCCGGCCGCGCGAGACCTGAAGCGACTCCGCGAGGAGTGCGACCCCCGGGAAACCGTTGTCTCCCTCGCGGGCACGACGACCGAGAGCGCCGCGCTGCACCAATACCTGGGCGAGATGGGCCGAAAGGACCTCTTCTCGAAATCGCAGCTTCACTCCCTGGAAGTCGACCAGGCCGATCCGGAGAAGATCCACTTCACGGCGTCGCTCGTCGTCGAGCCAGGCTACGGACAGCCGGGCGGAAGGACGAATGACCAATGACGAATGACCAATGACGAAGCGCCACTGACCACTGATCACTGACCACTGCCGACCTTCCCATGAAAACCAGCGTCCCGTCCAACAATTGGATCTTCATCGTGCCGGTGACGGCCCTGGTGGTCGCCTACGCCTACTTTTTCTTCTTCCTGGGAGAGAAATCGGTGGGGGGATTTCATGAGGAACTGGCCGCCGTGACGGAAGAGATTGATGAAGCCGAGGCGTTCCGGCCGGCCATCGAAGCGACCCGGAAAGAGTTCGAGAAGACCGATGAGTACGTCCGACGTTGGGAGGAATCGGCGCCGTCGGAGGGGGAGTGGTCCGGGCTGTTCGGACGACTCAACCGGCTGGCCAAAGACTCCGGCGCGACCACCACCCGGTTTGAGCCCCAACTGGCCGTCGACTACGACAAGATTCGCCAGGTCCCCGTCGCCCTGGCATGTGTGGGATCGTTCCCACAGATTTCCGCGTTCCTCCGCGATCTGGAAAGTCTCCGGGAGACCATTTGGATCGAGAGCCTTGAAATGAAGCGGCCGAGTGAAGATAGCGAAAATGTGCAGTGCCAGCTAACCCTGGCCATTTTTAGCGATAAACCGGATGATTCCGATCAGGTCGACCGTGCCGAATAACCGATAAGGGAGGAGGCGAACCACAGCGAGGGTTTCTCGCCGCGGTCCGCCGCAAGTAGCGTGAACCTAAAACGAGTAATTCGACACCTGCGTCGGGAGGCGCTGGCGAACCCGAAGAAGGCTGCCTTCCTGGGGCTGCTGGCCCTGGTGGCGCTTTATTACTGGGCCCCTCTGGTGCGGGGCTGGATCGTCCCGGACGAAGCGTCGGTCAAGCCGCCGGTTGCGGAGGCCGATGCCAAACTCGCCCCCGAGGTCCCGGCCAAGAGCGCCCCGGCAGGGCGGTCGACACCGTCGCCGAAGGAGATGCCGTCGTACGCCTGGACGCAGCTCGACCAGTGGATGAGAGAAGACCCGACGACCACCCCTCCCGGGAACTTGGCCGACTGGCGGGACCCCTTCGCGGTCGCGTCTGCCGGAGCCGAGCTGGCCTTGGACGAGGAGGTTCAACGTGAGGATGTGGAGGTGACTCCGGAGACCCTGGGGATGAAGCTTTCCGCCACCCTGCTGGGACCTCGGCGTCGCGTGGCGCTGATCGACGGCAAGGCATACCGGGAAGGACAAACGGTCAGGATCAATCAGAACGATCAGCCCATTGAGTTTAGGCTTGTCGAAGTGCTTTCTCAGCAGATCGTGCTGGATCGAGACGGCAGGAGATTCGATCTGAGGACTCCCCAGCGGAAGACCACCGGTCGGATCGAGCCGTTCGCAAGAGTGGACTGAGCACGTTACACACAATCGGACGTCACGGAAGACACATGCGAATCCTCGGACGCTTGGCTCTCGTCAGCCTGTTCCCGTCGGCGGGCGTTGCGGTTGCCCTGTGCGTCGGGTTCTCCACCCGGCCCCCGTCGGCTGAGCCCCCGGCACGGTACTCGACCGCACCGAGCCACGCCGAAACGACAGAGGGGCCGGCCGAAAGAAGGGACGAGGGACGAGGGACGAGGGACGAGGATCCGACACGCCTCACCTCTTCGCCTCGCCTCTCACCCCTCATCCCTCACCCCTCACGCCAGACATCGCCCGCGGAGGACGGCCTACAGACGGCCTCGGTGCCGAGTGATCCGCCGACGAGCCTGGAAGTGCTTGAGGCGGAAACCGCCGCCCACGACCCGCTGCAATTGACCATGCCTCCGGGGCCCATCGTCGCCGAGCCTCACGCGGCCCGAGCATTCCAGGTCTCGTCGGGGGAGCAGAGTTCCGGACTCCTGAAAACGCTGCGTTTCTGGCAGAGCGTGGCGACCCCGTTGTTCAGTCAAGTCGCCCGCGACTCTCTCCAGCCGGCCCCGGAGCCTGCGCCGCCCGCCGTTTCAGCCGAAACGCCGGACCTGCCAGCGCCACCCGTCAAACCTGCCAAAACGGGGCGCAACGGCGCCCACTCCGCGCCGGGCGAAGGTGACGATGGGCTTTCGATGCAGTTCCCCAACAACGACATCCGCGAAGTTTTGGATGCTTTGAGTATCCAGGGAAACCTGAAAATCCTGGCGACCGAGAGCGTGCAGGGAAAAGTTACCGCGACGCTCAACGGAGTCGACGTCGAAAGCGCCTTGGACGCCATTCTCAAGTCGACCGGCTACGTGGCCAAGCGCGACGGCGACTTCATCTACGTGGGCAAGCGCGAGGATTTTGACGACCTGGAGAAGTCGCTCGATACGATCCGCACCCGGGTGTACCGCCCCAACTACGTTACGGCCGCCGACCTCGAAGCGCTGATCCAGCCGTTGGTCACGACCGGGTCGGGAGTGGTGAGCGTTTCCTCGCCGGCCGAAGTGGGCATCGCGGGCGACTCGACCAACGCCGGAGGCGACGCCTTTGCCGGCGGCGAGGTCGTCGTGGTCCGCGACTACGAGGCCGTGCTCGCGGAGATCGACCAGGTCATCAAGGAGATCGACGTGCGGCCCCTGCAGGTGGCCATCGAGGCGATGATCCTCAGCGTCACTTTGGACGACGGCAACGACTTCGGCGTCAGCTTCGAACTCTTGCGCGACAAGAGCGACGTCCGCCTCGGTTGGGGATCTCCTCTCGACTCGCTCGCCTCCCTCAAGTTCGATAAAGGGGGCTTGAAGTTCGGGTTCCTCGACAGCAGTCTGGGGGCGTTCATCGAAGCCCTGGAATCGATCGGCGACACGAACGTCGTCGCCACGCCCCGGCTGGTGGTGGTCAACAAGCACCGGGCGGAAATCCTCATCGGGGAAGAGTTGGGCTACGTCAGCACCACGATGACGGAGACCAGCACCTCGCAAAGCGTCGAGTTTCTCGAGGTGGGGGCCCAGTTGCGGCTCAGACCCTTCATCTCCAGCGATGGCCTGATCCGCATGGAAGTCCATCCCGAGCTGTCGACTGGATCCGTCGACACGTCGAACCCCAACTTCACGCTCCCCAACAAGGAAACCACCCAGGTGACCACCAACGTCATGGTCCGCGACGGATGCACGGTGGTCATCGGCGGCCTGATGCGCGACGAGCTGGAGACCACGGCCAAACAGGTGCCCTTCTTCGGCAGTCTTCCGGTGGTGGGCGTGGCGTTTAGGAGCAGAAACGAAACGCTCAAACGGCGCGAAATCCTCGTGCTGATCACCCCGCACATCGTCTACGAGCCGGAATCCTGCGAAGAAGGCGAAAAAGGAGCGGGTGAATTCCATCGGCGCCAAGACGTGTACCGAGAGGAGATGAATCCGCTGGGCAAACGGCACGTCGGCCGGAGGTACTTCCGCATGGCACAGAACGCCTGGGCAGCCGGCGATCGGCGCGCCGCCCTGCGGTTCGCCGAGATGGCGGTCCACTTCGACCCGATGGACCGGGCGGCGATCGACCTGAGGAGCGACATTTGGATGAGTCAGCGGGCACCGACCGAAGGTTGGTCGGGCGATCACACGCTCGACGGCCCGCTCCCCACCGGGGGGCCGCCCACCGCCTCCCTCGACGGCGCCGTGATCGACCCGTGGTTGCTGGAGGACCTCCAGCAGGAGCCGCTCCCCTGGCCCGAGCCGCTCCACCCACTCGACCCGGGCCGCCCGGGACGAAGCGTCGACATCGAGCGCCCCAGGAGTTTCCAATGAACGCGATCAGCGTCAGGGCTCAGGGTTCAGGGTTCGGGGTTCAGAACCTTGCTCGAGAGCGTTTTCGGCCAGCCGCCAGCCCTGAAGTCCTGAACCCTGAACCCCGAACCCTGAACCCTTTTGGTTGCGGCTGCGCCGCGATATGGTGGATCGGGCTGCTGACCGTCTTGACGGCCGGCTGCGCCTCGTGGACCTCTTCGATCCCCAAGACCGAAAACATCTCCCAAAAGCGTCAAGCGCGGACCGAGGCGGCCGTACGCCGCTTCGGCGAACAGCGCAACCGGGCCGAGATCGAGGCCGCCCGATGCCGCTGGCAGCAAGGCGACGTCGACGGCTCGACCGAAACGCTCATGAGGGTCCTCGATCGCAGCCCCGACGACGTCGAGGCCCGGCTCCTGCTGGCCGAGTCGCTCGTGGCCGCCGTCCGGGCGTGTGAAGGAATCTCGTATCTGGAACCGGCGATGGCCTCGCGCCCGAACGACGCCCGGTTGCAC
>JBDRTC010000601.1:0-4518 GCA_043824335.1 Planctomycetota bacterium
CACCGGGCCTGACGGGGCGCTCTACGTCGTCGACATGTACCGCGAGATCATCGAAGACTATTCCGCCATTCCCCGCTACCTCCAACAGCAGTACGGGCTGATCGAGGGGGGCGACCGGGGCCGGATTTGGCGGGTCGTGGCCGAGGGCGCCGCCAAACCGAGGAAGTTCGATCTTTCGCGGGCCTCGGGCAACGAGTTGGTCGCCGAGCTTTCCAACCCCAACGCCTGGTGGAGGCAGACCGCCCAGCGGCTCTTGGTCGAGCGGGGCGACGCGTCGGTCGCCGCGGAGCTTGCCACGCTGGTTGAAAACGGCCGCACGCCGCAGGCCCGGCTCCACGCCCTCTACACGCTTGACGGGCTCGGGGCGCTGGAGCCCGGCCCCATGGAGCACGCCCTGGGCGATACGCACCATGCGGTGCGCGTACACGCGCTCAGGCTGGCGGAACGCTGGCTCGGCACGAGCGCGGCCTCGGCCCAAAAGGTCTTCGAGATGACCGCCGACCCCGACCCCAGCGTCCGGCTGCAGCTCGGCTTCACGCTGGGCCAAAGCGAAGACGAGCAGGCCGTCGCACGGCTCGCCGTGCTGGCCGCCGGCGACGGTGGCGACCCGTGGATGCAGGCGGCCATTCTCAGCTCGGTCGCCGACACGTCCGACCGGCTCCTCGCCAAGATGCTCGACGGCGGCCAGCTCACCGACCAGAGCCGCCTCTTGCTCTCTCCGCTGGCGGCGACCGTCGGCGCCCGGCACGACAACGATCAGATCGGCAGCCTGCTTGACACGATCGTCCGGGCGCCGGACGACGACGGCCGGCTGCAGGCGGCTTCTCTCAAGGGACTCATCGAGGGGCTCAAGCAGCGAAAACCGGAAATGCTCACTTCCCAAGCGGGACAACTCGGCCTGCGCCGCCTGCTGGTGAGCCCCTCGGCGGAAGTGCGGGAGCTTGCCTTCCAGGTTGCGGGCTTGGTGCGGCTTCAGGACACGCCGGAGATGAACGCCTCTTACGCCCAAGCGGTCGAGACGGCGTTGGACGAGAGCCGAGCCGTGCTCGACCGCCAACTCGCCGTCAGCCTCCTTTCCGGGGCCGAGTACACCACGCTGGCCCCCATGGTCGAAAAGCTGCTCGACGCCCGGCAGCCGCTCGATCTTCAGGTGGCGGCCGTCGGCGTGCTCTCGCTTAACGACGACCCTCGGGCCGGCACGCTTTTGTTGGCCAACTGGCCGAGCTACACGCCGAAGGTCCAGGAGGTCGTGCTGGGGGCCGTCTTCAGTCGCACCAATCGCCTGCCGAGCCTCCTGGACGCCCTGGAGGAAGGGACCGTTCAGCCTTCCGGGCTTGACCCGATTCGACGCCGGCAGTTGACCGCCAACACCGATCCCGAGATACGCGATCGGGCGAAAGCGATCCTCGAAAGCCAAGGCTCCCAGCAAGGCCGGGGGGAGGTGGTGGCCCGATTCCAGCCCGCCCTCGAGCTCCCCCGCGACGCCACGCGAGGCAAAGAGGTTTACGAGAAACAATGCTCCAAGTGCCACAAGCTCCAGGACCAGGGCTTCGCCGTGGGTGCCGACCTGGCGACCGCCAGCACCCGAGCCGACGAGACGCTGCTGAACGACATCCTCGATCCCAGCAGCCGGCTCACCGCGGGCTACCAGAGCTACACCGTGGTGACCGACGACGGCCGCATCTATACCGGGGTCCTGTCCGCCGAAACGGCCACCAGCATCACGCTCCGAAAGGAGGAGGGAGTCGACCAGACGATTCTCCGGGGCCAGATCGACGAGATGGAGGCGTCGCCCATCTCGATGATGCCGGCGGAATTGGAGAAGGAGATCAATCCGCAGGACGTGGCCGACCTGCTCGGATTCCTTCGCCAGGTGCTCGGGCCGCCCCCGCCGCCGGGTATCACGCTGTTCGACGACGAATCGTCGTTCGCCGATCTCCTAAGCGAGGGCGGGGGCGCCGCCCGACTCGACACGGAAGCCCCCTTCTCCGGCACGGCTTCGCTGGCAATCACGCCGCCACAGCGCCACAGTTCACACATCCCAGGGTGGGAGTACCCCATCGTCGAGAATCCCGGCGACGGCGAGTTCCGCTACCTGCAGTTCGCCTGGAAGTCGGCGGGCGGGCGGGGCGTGATGATCGAGTTGGCCGGTGACGGAAGCTGGCCCCCGCCCGACAAGCCGCTCAGACGCTACTACAGCGGCGAGAACACCACCGACTGGCAGGCCGTCGAGGTATCTCGGGAAGTGCCCGGCGAATGGGTCGTCGTCACGCGCGACCTCTGGAAGGATTTCGGCCCCTTCACCCTCACCGGCATCGCCCCCACGGCCATGGGCGGCACGGCCTTCTTTGACTCGATCGAACTGTTGCGCTCCCTGGACGACGCCACGCCGGCGAAGTGAGGGAATGTCGAATACGGTTTAGTCCGCATTTCTCACCAAACCAATACGCTCCAAGACCGTGTGCCACTGCTTCGCAGAAGCAGTGCACATCGCAACTCCGCGGCACTGCTTGCCTTGCGGCAAGCAGTGGCACACGCTGGTGAGAAGAACGGTTTAGAGACCCTCCGGCGGCGCCTCAAATCCCGCTCTTGCCAGCGCGGCTTGGTAGTCGGCGGGGTGGTTGGTGTTTCGAAGGCTGCCGAGATCGGGATCGACGTCGGTGAGCTCGTCGGTCGTGACCCGTCGCGTGCGGACCTGGTCGAAGAGCAGCGCCGGACGGAGCCGATCGGCGGCCAGCAGGGCTTCGACCTGCGCAAGGACGCTCGTCCGGTAGACGGCGGCCAGCGGCTCGTCGCGGCCATCGACGTGGGGCACGGCCGCGTCGAAGCCGGCCGAAAGGGCGATCATGCGGCGGACGAACTCGGGCTTCAACAGCGGCACGTCGCAGGCGGTCACGAAGGCGGCGTCGGCCCGGTTGCCAAGCGATTCCAAGCCGGCTCGCAGCCCTTCCAACGGCCCGCGATCGGGACGGCGGTCGCGGACGACCCGAATCGACGCTGCAAGCTCGGGAAGCTCCTGCCCGACGGCCGCCACCACGACGACCGGCTCGACCACCTCGCCCAAGAGCCGCACGACCCGCTGGAGCATCCGCTCGGGGCCGAACGGGAGCATCGCCTTGGAGCGGCCCATGCGCCGGCTTTTTCCGCCCGAGAGCACGATTCCACCGGTGGTCATCGCGTCGGTCCTTCGCGAGAAATGGGGAATCCGAGAGCAACACGGGGCTGGTCGGCCCGCGCCGATCAGTATACATTATCGGAGACTTGATTTGTCGGTTAGGTGAGGGTGTCCGGAAATTCCGCTCGAAATCCTCCGTTGGTGCGGCAGTTGCACTGCCGCACCCTGGTGGCCCAGGAGAGGTTCGGCAGTACAACTGCCGAACCAACGGAGCTTTGAATTCCCGGACGCCCTCAGTTAGGTCAAGCGCGCGCTTCCCGCGCGCTCCGGGAGAAATACTGCATGGCAAAGCCGCTTCGGGTCGGGATCATCGGCCTGGGACACCTCCATCCGCGGACCTACATGCCCCACTTCGAGGCCACTTTGGCGACGAAGGTGGTGGCGGCAAGCGACCCGGTCGAGCCGCTCCGCGCGGGCTTCGAGAAGGATTTTGGCGTGCCCACGTACGCCGATTAGAGGAAGCTCCTCGAGCGCGAAGACGTCGACCTGGCGTACGTCTTCCTGCCGCACGACGAGTGCCCCGCCGCGGCGGTCGCCTGCGCCAAGCGGAAGATTCACGTGGTCGTGGAGAAGCCGGGCTACTGCGGCTCGCTCGGTTTGGAGTACGTGGCCCAGATCGCCGACGACGTGCGAAGGCGACGCAAGCCGCTCATCGGCGGCGAAGACGCGATCAAAGCGCTCGAGGTGGTCGAGGCGGTTTACAAGTCGTCCGGCACGGGGAGGGCGGTAAGTTTGGGTGAGACCTGATGACTCGTGTAAGCCCTACACGTTTAGCGGCCGACGGCACGTCGGCCAAGCGTCCCGGCGCCAGCACCGTCGGAACATCGGTTCCTTTGCGATCGGGCCGACGTGCCGTCGGCCGCTAAACGGGCCGGCGGCGGCCAACTGTCACTCACGGAGCAAGTGATGAGCGAACGACCCAAAGTCGTGGTGACTGACTTCATCGAACCGGACATGGACTGGGAAGCCGCCGAGATGGAAAAACGCGGCGTCGACTTCACTGCGCTGGATCTCAAGTTCCGGCCCGAGGAAGAGGTGATCGCCGCCGTCGAGGACGCCGACGTGATCGTGGTCAACATGGTGCCCCTCACCGCCCGAGTGATCGAGGCGCTTAAGAAGTGCAGGCGGATCATCCGCCACGGGGCCGGGTACGACAACGTCGACGTGGCTGCCTGCACGGCCAAAGGCATCCCCTTGGCCTACTGTCCCGACTACTGCGCGGAGGAGGTGGCCGAACAGGCGATCGCCCTGATTCTCGCCTGCGCCCGGCAGATCCCCCAGAGCCGCCGGGTGCTCGACGACTCGGTCGCCCGGGGCAAGTGGGACTTCACCCCGATCGCCAA
>JBDRTC010000602.1:0-2167 GCA_043824335.1 Planctomycetota bacterium
CTGGTATCCCTGCGGCGACGTTACCATGGAATCGACCGCCAAAGAGTTTTGAACCGCTCGGGGGCGACGCTGGATATTGGGGGTTTTTCCGGCTAGGATGCCACCTGGAAACTCTGAGTCTCGATTCGGAAGGCAGATCAAACCATCACGACCACGCAAGGAGACTCCCATGTCTGATCGAATGAGTCGTCGCCGGTTCCTTGGGACCGCGGCCGCCGCCGGCGCGGCGGGAGTCGCTGCCGCCCACGCCGCGACGGGCGCCGAGGCCGGCCCGGCCCCTCCCGCCGAACAACGGTCCCCTTTCGCTAGCAACCTGGTGGTCAACGACGACGGCCACGTATTCCCCTACATCAACGACGATCTTAAGCCGGACGACCTACGACGCTATCTCCAAAGCTATTGCCGCTCGGGCGTGGGCGCCGTGGCCTACTGCGTGGGCGACATGACCTGGCCCACGCTCTATCCGACGCAGGTGGGTGTCCACTATTCCACGATGCGCGACGGCGCCGACCTCAAGCGGGCTCGGTTTTACAGGAACGCCGAGAAGTTCGAGTCGGAGCCGGGCGGCTATTTCGGCACGGCGTTTCGCATCATCCACGAACTCGGCAAGAAGGTCCTCGCCAGCTTTCGCATGAACGACGCGCACTTCACCTCGCTCCAAGACCCCAACGTGAGCGAGTTCTGGAAGCAACACGCGAAGCTCAGCCTCGGCAGCGCCTACGGATACTACGGCGGCAGCCTGAACTACGCCTCCGAGGTCGTCCGATCGCATTTCAAGGCGAGGGTCCTGGAGTTCGTCGCACTCTACCCCGAGATCGACGGCGTCGACCTCGACGCCATGCGTTCCCCCTTCTTCTTTCCGCCAGACAAGGGCAAGGAAAACGCGCCCTTGCTCACCGGCATGGTTCGCGAGATCAAGGCGGCCCTTCGCGACGAGGCCAAACGCCGCAACCGGCCGGAATACCTCCTGACGACCAACGTTCCCCTCACGCCCGAGCTGGCGCTGGAATGCGGCCTCGATACGGTCGCCTGGGACGCCGAGGGACTTTTCGACTGTATCAGCGTGGGCACGTACCAGGGGTACATGAACCATCCCATGGAGCAGTGGAAGGAGGCTTTGAAGAAGGGCACGCCCGTCTACGCCTACCTCAACTGCTCCGTCCAGACCGGCCAGTATCTCGGGCTCGAAGCGTACCGCGCCGCGGCGGCCAACGCGTTCGGATCCGGCGCCGACGGGGTCTACCTGTTCAACTACCCGTGCCTCTTCGAGCTGGCCAGCCAGATGCCCTGCCGCCGGGAAGACGCCGGCATCGAGCTTCCCGACATGCGCTCCGTCGGGCAGCCGGATCTCACGAAAGTCGGGCAGGCGCTCGAGGAGCTGGGGAGTCCGGAAATCCTGCGCCACAAAGATAAGCGGTTTCTCTTCAACTTTAGCAACGACACGCGCTACCGCCACTATGCCCCCGAGCTGGCTTCCATCGATCGGGGCCGGGAGGCGGAGAGTCTCGAAGCCGTGTTCCGGTGCTACGAGGACTACGATCGGGCCAAGGAAATGACGCTCGCGTTCAAGGTCGAGAACGTCGCCCGCGGCGAAACGTTCGCAATCACGCTCAACGGACGCCCCGTCGAGCCACCCGACGAAGCCATCACCTACGCCGCCAACGGACGCGACACCCGCATTCACACCGTCAAGCTCGGGCCATATCTCCGCTACGACGTTTCGCTGAAGCCGGGCCAATTGGAAAAAGGCCAAAACACGCTCGTTGTCAAGCCGGCCCGGCTCATTGCCGACCTTGCCGGGAAGATCAACCTGGTCGAAATCGAGCTGGCCGTTCGATACGGTTAGGATTGGCTGAAAAACAACTTGCCGACATCAGTAGCAGGCACACGCCGTGTGCCGCCCGACCATGCAAGTTTTTCCTTGTCCCGTCCAGCGCACGGCGGAGGGAGTGTTTCTGGAAACAGAACCCGGGTACACTGGATTGCATGGAACGTGCCGAATCTACTCGCGGCAGCCGGCAACTCTCGCTGCGCCCCTTGTGGATCGGGCCGACGCTGGTCGATCCGCCGTTGGTGCAGGCGCCGATGGCCGGGTTTACGAACCATGCCTATCGAAAGCTGCTCGGCGGGTGCGGCGGCGTGGGGCTGTTTGTCACGGAGATGGTCC
>JBDRTC010000603.1:0-2308 GCA_043824335.1 Planctomycetota bacterium
CTTCCTCAAGACCCTCAAGGACCTGGGCTACACCGGGCCCGTCGGGCTTCAGTGTTACGGCGTCCCCGGCGATAAGCACGAGAACCTGAAGCGATCCATCGATGCCTGGCAAAAGCTGTCGGAGAGACTCGCCGGAAAGCAGAACTGATGGGCGGCCGGCGAATAGGCCGGGGACTGTCCCAATTTTCCCGCAGGGAAAATGGGACTGTCCCCCTCCCAAACCGCAAGAAGGAAACCGCCGTGAATAAGGAGCCCGTCATGCGCCGTTTGCTTGTCCGCGTCTTGTCGCTCGTCTTTCTTGCCTCGTGCTTCGCGGGATCACCCATGCACGCTGCCGAGGCTTCCCCATTGCGGGTGGCCACGTTCCAGTGCGACGTAACGCCGCCTTTGGGCGAGGCGATCTATTCGAGCTACCAGCCGCTGGCCAAGGTGGAGCATCCGCTCTTGGCCAAGGGAATCGTGCTCGACGACGGCCGGCGGCGGTACGTTTTGTGTTCCGTCGATTGGTGCGAGTTGTGCAATTCCACGCACACGCTGTTCCGCCGCAAGATGGCCGAGGCGGCCGGCACCGAGATCACCTACGCAGCCGTGCAGACGATCCATCAGCACACGGCCCCGCTGGGCGATGGCGACGCCTTCAAGCTGCTGGACCAAACCGAGAATGCGCCGCCGCACCTTGCCCCGCGGTTCTTCGAGGAAGCGGCCGATCGGGTGGGAGCGGCCGTCAAGGAATCTCTCGCGCGGCTCGAGCCGTTTGACGCGGTCGGGATCGGCCAGGCCAAGGTGGAGGGGGTCGCTTCCTCGCGCCGCGTGCCGGCCGAGGGCGGCGGGATTCGCGTGCGGTGGAGTTCCTGCCGGGACCCGGACTTACGGGCGCAGCCGGAGGGGTACATCGATCCGTACCTAAAGACGATCACCCTGGCCCGGGGCGACAAGCCGCTGGTGCGGTTGCACTATTACGCCACGCATCCGCAGAGCTTCTACGGCGATCCTCGGGCGAGCTACGACTTCCCGGGGATGGCTCGGGAGGCGGTGCAAGAGAAAGAGGGCGTTTTTCAGATCTATTTCAACGGTTGCGGGGGCGACGTGACCGCCGGCAAGTACAACGACGGGTCGCCCGAGGCCCGCGACGCGCTGGCCGCGCACCTGCTGGCCGGAATGGAAGCCTCGATCGCTTCCACGCGGCTGGAGCCCGCAACCGCGATCGAGTGGAGGACCGTGCCTTTGCTGCTGCCGCTTCGCACCGATGCCCGGCACTCGCCGGATGCTGCCCGCAAGGCGCTGGCCAATACCCAGTTGGCCGCCTCGACGCGGATCTACCGGGGCGCCATGTGGCTGGCGTTTTCCGAAAGGATCGAGGAGCCGATCGAGCTGAGCGCGCTACGGATCGGTCCGGCGCGGATCCTGCACTTGCCGGGCGAGTCGATGGTGGAGTTCCAGTTGTACGCCCAGCGGATGATGCCCGATGGTTTTGTGGCGGTGGCCGCCTACGGCGACTGCGGCCCGGGGTACATCTGCACGGAAAAGGCCTTCGAGGAAGGGGGCTACGAGCCGACCGACTCCCTGGTGGCCCCCCAATCGGAGTCGATCCTCAAGACGGCGATCCGGCAACTACTGGGGGTCGAGTGATCCGAAAGCCCTTTCGTGGTTCCGGGCCGTCTTGTAGGGTGGGTCGAGGCACGAGACCCACGCGCCAAGGATCGACATGGCGCGGCTCTCCGCGTCGTAACGCACACTCGGACGCTCCGCGTCCCGATATCGGCCTAACCGGTTGCGACATAGCGAGTTCCGCTTCGTCGACGAACCTGCGAGCAATCCCCCTTTTCTCATCCTGGAAAAAGGCTTGACAATACTGGCGGAATGATTACTCTAATCGTGTCGGATGCAGTAGTCTTTCAGGGGGGCCTTTTCCTGTACTCTTTTCCTGGAGGGAAGCCAATGTCTGATTTCTCGCGCAGACGACAAGCCTTCACGCTTGTCGAGCTACTGGTGGTGATCGCCATCATCGGAATCCTGATCGCCCTGCTGTTGCCGGCGGTCCAGGCGGCCCGGGAGGCGGCGCGCCGCGCACAGTGCATAAACAACGCCAAGCAACTGGCCTTGGCCATGCACAACTATCACGACGTTTTCAAGGTCCTTCCTGCCAGCTACCGAGGAACGGTGCCGGGGTGGACCGCCAACAACATGGTAGCGCACAGTTGGATGCAGGCCATCCTGCCGTTCATCGAGCAGCAACCGCTGTACGACCAGATCGATTTCAGTCTCCCCTATGGCGGCGGCAATCCCGGTGACGCGAATTACAACACTA
>JBDRTC010000604.1:0-6865 GCA_043824335.1 Planctomycetota bacterium
TCCTCTCGGCGGACGATCGAGAGCGCTTCTTCCCCGTCGCCGGCCATGAGCGTGCGATAGCCCCTCGGCTCGAACACGCCCTGGAGCGTCTCCCGAAACGCGCGGTCGTCGTCGGTGATCAGCAGCGAAGGGGCCAAAATCTGCATGGTTCCGAGCCTCGCCCATGAGAATCCAAAGATCCCCCCAGCAAGTGTAGTACCAATTCGGTTGATCCTTCCACGGCCTCGAACGGTTCCCGCTGTAACCAGGGCTCCTCTAGTATCTTACAGCATGGGCCCCTCCGGTGCGACAGAGAATCCGGCTCGCAAGGGCCGAATTCGCGGACGCCGGACGCTGCCATTCTGGCAGCCACGCAGGGGAGCCGGCCAGAGCGCAGGGGACGTACGATTCTGATCCCCCTACTTCGGCTCGACTTCGCTGATGGTGACGTTGTCCTGCTTCTGGTTGCGGCCTTGGAGTTGCCGGATCTCGTAGCGGAGGTCGGCCTTTTCGCCGGACTTGACGCGGGTGGCGTACTGGACGGTGCGGTAGTCGTGGTTCACGGCCCCCAGTGCAGCCCGGAACACGACGTGCCCGGAGTAGGAGCGGCGGATCTCCACGTCGATCGGCTTTTGGGAGTAGTTGCGGATTCGCTGGGAGTAGTAAACGTGATCGTCCCATCCGGCCACCGTGCTGTTCACTTGGATCTCGACGCCCGGCTCGTCTACGCGCCGGTACACGTCCGCCCCCTGCAATTGCATCCAGACGTTGTCTCGCCATACGCGGAGCTTCACCAGCTCGAAGATCACCTCCGGGTCGGGCCCGAGGTTCAGCTCGATCTTGTCGCCGATGGGAACGTACTTGATCGGCTGGGCGACCAGGAAGCTAAGGCCGTCGCGCCCGTTGTCGCGGAACACGCGGACGACGCCGTCCGGAAGCGGCGTGGTGCCCAGCTTCGACTCCTCGTCGTTCGTCAAGACGTACATCCGCACCAGTTGGGCGCCGTACTCGGGCTCGCGATAGCGGTAAGCGATCTTGAAGGGGATCGTAGTCCCCTGGAAAGAGCGCATCCGCTTCGACCATCCGCTGGGGATCGTCTCCGTTCCTTCGATCGTGTAGATGAAGTACTCGCTCAGCCCCTCCTTGACGATCTCCTTGGGTTTGCCGGCCGGCTCGGCAGCCGGCGCCGGGGCCGCCGACTTGGCGGATGCATCCATCACCTCTTTGAGGACCCTGCGTTTGCGCTCGCCCTTCGCGCCCTCTTCCATCTCGGCGACTTTGTCCATGGAAATCCTGGCCAACTGGGCGATCTTCTCCACGAGGTTGATTTTGCCCACCACCAGCCGGATTTGGGCATTCTCGTACTCTTCGCCCGAGTTGTTTGCCACGCGCACGAAGCCCTCGAAGCCCATCTCGGTTTCCGCCCGGTCGGAGGTGCACACGTAGTCGGCCGACCAGGAGATGCCGCTGGTGAAATAGGTGATTTCGATCACCGCCTCGCCGTCGATCTCGCTCTGGACGTTCCAGTAGAGCATTTGCGGCTTGTCGTGCGGGAAGGTGGTGTCGAGCAGGTCGAGCTTGTCGGCGTCGGTCAGAAACCGCAGCTCCACCGAAGTGGGATCGATCAGCGTGTTGGCCCAACTGAACTGGAGCGGGTTCGCTCCCGGCTTGAAGCTCACCTTGCGGGTCTCGCGGACCAGGGTGATGTCTTCGGAGTTGTAGATGGTCAGTTGGACCGTGTCGCGCGAGGGGACCGTCGACAGATCGACGTTCCTGGCCCGGGCTTCCGTGCCGAGGAGAACGGCCAGGACGACGCCGGCCGCGGCCGCCGCTCTGATCGTATTTTCAATGGTGCTTTTTGATGTCATGTCTCGACCTATTGTTCGATCGCGGCTTCTTCGAGGGTCACGTTATCCTGCTTCTTATTTCGGGCTTGGTGCTCGAGGATCTCGTAGCGCAGGTCCGCCTTCTCGCCGGCCTTTACCGCGGCGGTGTACTGGACGGTTTGATAGTCGTGGTTCTTGGCGTTCAAGCCGCTCCGGAACACCACGTGGCCCGGGAAGGTGCGGCGGATTTCCACCTCGATCGGCTTCTGAGAGTAGTTGCGGATCCGCTGGGCCAGCAGCGTGTGGTCGTCCCAGCCGGCCACGGTGCTGTTGACGTCGATCTCGACCCCCGGGCCGTCGGCCCGCCGGTAGACGTTGGGCGTGTGGACGTGCATCCAGATGTTGTCGCGCCAAACGCGGAGCTTCACCAGCTCGAAGATAACTTCCGGATCAGGTCCCAGGTTCAGCTCGATCTTGTCGCCGATGGGGACGTACTGGATCGCCTGGGCGATTAGGAAGCTGAGGCCGTCGCGGCCGTTGTCGCGGAAGACGCGGACGACGCCGTCCGGAAGCGGCGTGGTGCCCAGCTTCGACTCCTCGTCGTTTGTCAACAGATACATCCGCACCAGTTGGGCGCCGTACTCGGGCTCGCGATAGCGGTACTGGATTTTGAAGGGAATGGTGGCACCCTCGAAGGAGCGCATCCGCTTCGACCATCCGGCGGGAATCGTCTCCGTCCCCTCGATCATGTAGATGAAATACTCGCTCAGCCCCTCCTTGACGATCTCCTTGGCCGCCTCCAGCGCGTCGGCCGCGACCAAACCAAGACTCTCCCCGGCCTTGCGGCTGGCCATCGCTCGCCGCAACACCTGGCCGCGATACTCATCGCGCTTCTGCCTCTCCAATTGGGCGACTTGCGCCATGGGGATTGAGGCCAACTGGGCGATCTTCTCGACCAGGTTGATCTTGCCCACCACCAGGCGGATCTGGGCTTCCTCGTACTCTTCACCCGAGTTGTTCGCCACGCGGACGAAGCCCTCGAAGCCCATCTCGGTTTCCGCCCGGTCGGCCGTGCACACGTAGTCGGCCGACCAGGAGATGCCGCTGGTGAAATAGGTGATTTCGACCACCGCCTCGCCGTCGATTTCGCTCTGGACGTTCCAGTAGAGCATCTGCGGCTTGTCGTGCGGGAAGGTGGTGTCGAGCAGGTCGAGCTTGTCGGCGTCGGTCAGGAAGCGCAGCTCCACCGAGGTGGGATCGATCAGCGTGTTGGCCCAACTGAACTGCAAGGGGTTGGTCCCCGGCTTGAAGCTCACCTTGCGGGTCTCGCGCACGAGGGTCAGGTCTTCGGAGTTGTAGATCGTCAACTGCACGGTGTCGCGGGCGGGCACCGTCGAGAGATCGACGTTCCCGGCCCGGAGGCCGGCGCAAAGAGCGGTCGCCGAGAGCACGATCGCCGCTGAAAAGTGTTTGTGGGTCATGGCCATTCACCTCTACCATTCGTTCTTGATGATCACGTGAAGCTTGTGGACGATCTTCGCGGCCTTGTCGTCGGCCCCCCGGGCGGGAAGGTCGGCGTGGAAGACGACGCGGTCGAAGTCGCTCTTCTCCTCGTCGGGGCCGCCCTCAAACGTGGTCTGGTCGCCCAATTCCCACTCGACGTCGCGGCCCGTGTCGCCGCGGACCTCGTTGCGGAGGAAGCGGAGGCTTTCCTGGACGTCGAGCGTGGCCGCCTTGTCCTTGAAATTCTCGATCTCGTACTTCACGATCACTTCGCGGTTGTAGAGGTTGCCGGCGACTCGCTTCTGCTCGTTCTTGTCGATGGTCCGTTTGACGACCACGTCCCGCGCCACGCCGACGGAGAGCCGCATTTCGTCGTCCAGGGGGGTGAACTTGCCCCAGTCCTCGCCCAGGAAGGCCGTGGAGCCGCGGCCGTCGTCCTGGAAGATGCGAACCTTGCCGAACTGCAACGGGGCCGTGCCCAGGTTGTTGGCCTTGTCGTTGGTGAGCACGTAGTGCATCGGCACCAGGAGCTTTTTCTGGGGCTCGTCGAGATAGCCGAACTCCCCCGGGTCGCAGGTGTAGGTCTTGCGGATGGGCACGGCGTCGAACTTCTCGACGAGCATCTCCTTGGTTTCGTTGATGCCGACCGGCTTCAGGAAGCTCGGGCCGAATCCTGCCCAAAGGCCGGTCGAGCCGAACTCCTCGTTGGCCAGGTTCTGAAGCCGCATGTACTCGCGCAGCGTGAGCGTCTTCTCGTCGTTGGAGGCCACTGCCCGGTAGTTGAAGCTCTTGGTCAAGTTCCCCAATAGGTAGCTGATTCGCACCCGGGCGGAGCCGGAGTCGCTGGACGACACCTGCCAGACCAGCGCGGCCTCGTTGGGCGGATAGCTGACCGAGAGGACGTTCACCTCCAGGAGCTTGCCGGCAGCGGCGCCTTCCGCGCCCTCGGCCCGGGGAATGACGCGGAACACGATGGTATTCGGGTCGATCTGGGTGTTCGCCCAGGAGAAGTCGACCTGGTTGAGGCCCTGGACCAGGGGGACGATCCGCTCCTCCTCAACGAGGGTCGCGTTGGGGTTGTCCAGCTGGATCTCCACCCTTTGACGCACGGGGAGCGTGATCAGCTTGATCCTCGCCGTGGCCACCGTGGGCGTCGCCACGATGAAGCCCAGCACGAGGAGGGACATTGCCGCAGTGGTTCGTCGCATTGCAGAACTCCTTGGGTTACAAGAACTTGCCGGCCGAAGTGGGACCAGGACTCGCCATCAGCTTCCGTGCCTTGGACCTCCTTCTGAAAATATAGGACGCGGCAAGCGGCGACTTAGTTTCACGTGACGACCAACTTTTCGGTTCGGACATACCCCGTTTAGCTGCCACCGGCACGGCGGCATGCCGCGGGAGAGCGAGGTTTGCCCGTTATCCGCGGGAGCGTCGGATCGACCGCGCTTCACGCCAGACGGCCCCGGGGAGCAGGCTCAGGTTGACAGCGACCAGCACCGCCAGGGCAAGAAGGCCCAAGAATCCCAGCCATGCCAACACGACGCCGACGGGGCGCCCCCCAACGTGCACGCAAGCCTGGAGGATCCCGAGACTCAGAAGCACCCCCACGGCATACGCCCACGAGCTGTGGCGGCCCCCGTTTTCAGAGAGGCCCAGGCGCGAGGCGGGGAGCAGCGAGAGGTAGCACACGAGTCCCACGGCGAAAAGCTGCCCGGTGAGCGTGCGGATCACGGCGTTCTGCCAAACGAGGTGATACCCGAAGGGCACCATGAGCAAAAGCAGGAGGCCGTGGATCGCGAGGGACACGTACGTCGGCCGCGGTCTGAACACCGCGTAGAGCACGACGGCCAACGCGGCCCCCACGTAAAGCCCGGTGCACCGTTGACAGAAGGGCAGCTCTTCACCCCCGAGGGTCCAGCAGTGGTACCGGCCGCAGACCAGAGCAAAAATCTCTCGGAGCCATTCCACCGGCGCCATTCCCAAGCGGGACAGGGAAATGTTCGCAAGGTCGCAGGTTTGGGGGTTCAGTGGTCAGGGTTCGGGGTTCAGCACCTTACAGCAAGTGGTCTTCGCGGCTTTCGACAAACCGCCCGAAGCAACATTCTGAACCCTGAACCCTGAACCCTCTTCGCGTCGGCTCCCCGGTATCGTGCAACCGTTCCTTCAATCCGCTCACGGGCCGGAATCCTCGCCCAACGACACCGGCATCCTGGTGACGTCGCGACCGGGTCGGGTGAGATCAACGAGATAGACGGCCCGCTTCTTTTCGTCCTGGGATTCTTCCAGGTACCCCGGCGCCGCGGCGATCGTCTTGCCGTCGGGGGAAAGGGCGATCTGGAAGTCGAGGATCCAGATGCCGGAATCGGGGCCCCCGTCTCCTCCCGGTTCTTCCAGAACCGGTATCTGCCGCACCTTGCCCGAGGCCACGGTGATCTCGGCCACGCCAAGGCCTATGAGATCCGGGTCCTTCTCCGCCTTCGCCAGGGCTGCGTAGATCGTCTTCCCGTCGGCCGACCACTCGAGGTTCCCCAACTGGTAAGTCTCATTCGGCAGTTCCAGGGGCAGGGACTTCCGAAAGCCGTCGGCCCGGATGACATGCAGGTGGTTTTGGCCCTCCTTCTTGCTGCCGACGGCGACGGCCGAGCCGTCTCGGGCCACGCCCATCAGCGGCACGATCTCGCCGACGTCTTTCCGGGAAAGCTCGGCAAGTGGCTTGAGCGAGAGGTCCTTCGGGTCGACGGTGCCGATCTCGTAGTCCTCCTCGTCCTTCGTGCAATAGTAGATGCGGTCGCCCTGGGAAACGAGGAGGATTTCCGCCTCCTCCTCTTCCTCTCCATCTTCCGCTTCGTCCTCGTCGTCCTCCCCCTCATCCTCTTCATCGTCCAGTTCGCGGCGTTCGACCTGGCCGGTCTTCAGGTCCAGCCGGACGAGCGATTTGCCGCCCAAGAACAGGCATCCGTTCACTTCGGGAAAGGGAAGCCCCGGAGTGCCCTCTGCTGAATCGATCTCGAAGGACCGGTGGGGCTTCTTGGGATCGACCGGAACCAGATGCACCTGAAGCTCATCGGACTCGCCGACCCCGACCACCGCACAGGCCACGATGGCGTACTCGCCCTTGCGGTCCCACTGGCACCAGGCCACGTATCCCTTGGGCACCTGGAAGATGAGTCTCGACTCGCCCGTGGTCTTGTCCAACAGCACGATGCCCGTCACGTCGCCTTGGCCGCACGGAAACAGGAGCTTCGTGCCGTCGGGGCTCCACGAAGGGCGGCAGGCGACCACGTACGCCAAAAGCGCGCCAACACCCGCGACGGAAAGAACAACATTCAGCCAACGGTTCCGTTTCATGGCACGGCTCCTCCCCTTCCAGGGCTTGTTTCACGGAATGACCGCCTGCACTGGCGAGACGCCAGTCGCACCCGACGGGACAGGCTTCTGCTTGTCCCGCTTAGGGTTTTGTTTCACGGGATGACCGCAGTCGGGGCAATTCCAGGGCCCCTATCGAGCTTGGCTCGGTGGAGCCCTTGATTCTGCACTAAAGGCGACCAGAACACCAC
>JBDRTC010000605.1:0-8320 GCA_043824335.1 Planctomycetota bacterium
CAAAACATCAACACCAGGCTGATGATCTGAGGCATCTTTAGGCCCAGGAACACCGCGGGCTCGTCGGTGCGGATCATCTCCAGCAGAAACCGGGTGAGGGGATAAAGCGTCAGGAACATCGCCCAAAGCTCTCCGTCTCGCCGGCTATAAGGGGCGTAGGCCAACAGGAACAGGCACAAAAGAAATGCGTTCACGGTGCTGTAGACCTGCGTCGGATGGACCGGCTCGCTACGGGGGGGCGGCCCCACGGGCAGGGTTGTAGGCGAAGGGCCCCCGGCGATCTCGACCGATACCGGCCTGGCGGCCTTGCCCACGTTCTTGTCGACCTTCCGCGCGTTGATCAGCACCCATTCAGCCTCGTCGAGCGTGTGGACCGGCCGGCCGTCTATCGCCGCAATCTGCGCCCCGGGCCTCAGGCCGCCTTGCTCCGCCGCCGATCCCGGCTCGACCTCGGCGATCACGGCCGGCGCCCCCGGGCCCCCGAAGTCTTTTTCAGGAAGGCTGGGAATCTTCAGGCCGTAAAGAAACGTCTCCCCAAACTCCACTTGGTGTACATGCGCCGGACTGCCCACGGGAAACGTCACCCTCCACGGCAGCTCGCAGACGCCGCCGAAACAGCAGCCGTTCAACAGGCAGCCGATCCGCCCGATCGCCATGCCCAGCAACACGCTGGGGGTCACCAGGTCGAACGTTGCCAGCGGCGGCATCTTGTACTTGTAGACGAACGCCATCAGCCCCAGCACCCCCCCGATCACCGAACCGTAAACCACCAGCCCGCCCTGGGTGACGTTGAGGATCGCCGAGAACGTCTCGCCGGGTGTCTCCTTCTGGAACTCGGCCCAATGGGCGACCACGTAGTACGCTCGAGCCCCGAGAATGCCCGGCACGAAAATCCAGAAAGAGAGCGTGAGGACCAGTTCCGGGTCGATCCCCAGGCGCCGGGCCCGCCAGACGGCCAGGGCCACGGTCGAAGCGACCGCCACCAACAGCATCACCCCGTAGCCGCGGATGGGCAGCCCCTCGGGCTCACACAACCGGGGCACCAGAAACCAGATCGCCGCCCCAACCAAGGCCAACAGCGGCACGTAGCCCCACGCCTCGGCGCTTTGTCCAGGCTTGCAAATAAGCCAGATCAGCAAGCCGATGCTGAAAATCGCCCAAGCGAGCAGGAGCCAACCTCGCCCGAACACCGGAAGCCCGGCAATCTCCTCGTTCGGAATGTAAAACAGCGTCTGACGCATATTCATCTCCTCGGCGGATCGAGCAGCCGGTTGTCGATCAGCCGGGTCCGGCCGATCCGAACGGCCAGGGCCGCCAGGGTCCGCCCGTGGATCGCGCCGACCGGTTCAAGCGTATCCGGATCGACCAGCGCGACGTAGTCGATTTCGGCGTCCTTCGCCGAAAGGATCAGTTCGCGCATCTTCTCCGCGATCACTGCCGCGCTCCGCTCGCCACGATCCACGAGGTCGCCGGCCAGTGAGAGACTCTTCCACAGCACCAGGGCACGCTGCCGGTCGTCGGCGCTGAGGTAGGCGTTGCGCGAACTCATGGCCAAGCCGTCCGGCTCGCGGACAATGGGGCAAACGCGGATCGCCGTCGGCACGTTGAGGTCCTCGACCATCCGCCGGATCACGAGGGCCTGCTGGTAGTCCTTTTGCCCGAAGTAGGCCGCGTCGGGCCCGACCATGCCAAGCAGCTTCAGCACGATCGTGGCCACGCCCCTAAAGTGCCCCGGGCGGCTCGCTCCTTCGAGCGGCTCGGCCACCGAGCCCACGTCGACCCAGGTGGCGAAACGGCTCGGGTAAACCTCCTCGTCGGTTGGAACAAAGACCAACGGCACGTTTAAGTCGGCCAGTGCGTCGAGGTCGGCCTCCAGGGTACGAGGGTACTGGTTGAGGTCCTCGCTCGGGCCGAACTGGCTGGGATTGACGTAGATGGAGACCACGGTGTAATCGCACTCATCACCGGAAGCGCGAACCAGGCTCAAGTGCCCGTCGTGCAGCGCCCCCATCGTCGGCACCAACCCGATCCGCTTGCCCTCGCGGCGGACCGCGGCGAGCGTCTCGCGGACTTCCCGCACGCCGGTAATCAAGCTCGGTCGTGGTGTGGCCGACGTCATCGCGGATTCGTGGTCCGGGTTCGAGAGGGGGACAGTCCCCGAGTTATTCTTCGGCCTGCCCTTACTTCATCGCTTCGATCGCCGCCGAGACCTCGTCCAGGTTGCGCGCCGGGTCGTCGTCGGTCAGACGGAGCACCGGACCTTGGCCCGTTCGGCTCGCCTGCGTGAGAATCGTCTGGCGAATCCGTTCGAGCAATCCGACCGTCAAACGCCGCTCGCACCGGCGGCCCCGCCGACGAATCCGCTCCAGGAGTTGATCACTCGGCGCGTCGAGCAAGACGGTCAGCTTCGGCCGGACGACCGTGCGCCGGGCCTCCTCCCACTGCCGGCAAAAGGCTTCGAACCGCTCCGGCGAAAGCCACACCTCGGCGAAGGCCAGGCACTGGTTGAACCAGAAGTCACTCACCCAAAGCCGGCCCGGCTCGGACCATTCCGGCCGATCGGCACTCAGCAGTCGGGCCCTCTCTCGGAGGAATTCTAGCTCCATCGACCAGGCGTTACCAGACGGATCGGCGTAGAACGTCTCCAGACGCCGGGGGATGACTTCTTCGAAAACCCCGGTGGCCGAGACCTTCAAGGCCAACTGCCGGGCCAGGCAAGTCTTGCCCACGCCGATCGGTCCGGCGATCGCCACGTACGGAACGGCCGTGTTGAGATGCTCCAGAAGCCGGGCGATCGTCCAGCCAATGGTGGGATGGAGCATCGATCCGGCCACCTCGGCCGCCGGCTCCAGCACGAAGCGGCGCCACGCCATGCGAGGATGGGGGACCGAAAGCGCGACAGTTTCCAGGACCAGTTCGCCGTACAAGAGCACGTCGAGATCCACGGTCCGCGGCCCCCAACGTTCGGCGCGGCGCCGGCCCAGGTCGGCTTCGATCCTTTCGAGCAACGCGAGCAGCGCCTCGGGCTCAAGCGAAGTCTCGAGCAGAGCGGCCCCGTTAAGAAACGACGCCTGCCCGGCCGGGCCCCCAATTGGCGCCGTCTCGTACCAGCCGCTCTGCGCGGTCACGCGGACACCCGGCTCGCGTCTGGTGCGATCGACCGCCCGGTCGAGCGTTTGCCTTCGGTCGCCCAGATTCGACCCCAGACCGATCAGACAAGTAGGCATGGCAAATCGCGGCGCTCGGTCGCATTCCGCCGGCAGGTCGCCGGTTAGCCGCTGCCCAATGACGGAAAAAATGAGGGGGGGCCATCCCGGCCACGACCTTGGTCGCCGACTGTCGTTCCCGTCGGTTGCCGTCCCCCAAGTTAGTCAAGCGGGTCGTCTGCTCAAAAGCAGGCGTCGTGGTAAGACGCCTTCAAAAAAACCACCCGCTTGTCGGCGTGCTGAACGCGTCTCCTCGACTCTGCCCAGCGCGAGCACCATTGTCCGGATGCAACGATGCTTGTCAAGCATCATTCACCCGTGGGAGGCAAAAGCGTGAATCTGTTGCAGGATAAGCAGGCCGGCGGGCGTGGCCCGATGCCCCAGGGATAGTCGAAACTTTTCCGGTAATCATAGGGCCGTGGGTAATCAGGGTTGTAAACCGATGGGTAGCGGTAGGTCCGTCGCCTGGCGAGCCATCCGTGCGCGAAGGATGGCAGGTACGTGGGCTGCGACACACTCTCAAACTGTTCGCTTCGGTGAGAACGCCCGCCCCAAGCATCGGAGTCTCGCAGCCCTTGATGTTGGTGCTCCACGACGGCCCCCGAAACGCCTCGGGCGACTCCGGCCGTTTGGGCATCGGTCGAGAGCGGCGAGTCTGGTGAGCCGCCCACAGCCAAGAGTGCCAACAGTAGCGCGTGCATTCGTTTGATCCTCCGGGTCTTTTCCAGCCGGGTCTCTCCTCACGTAACGCGGATTCGAGCAGCCGCCGATGGGCCGGTGAGGGCGCCACGCAGCGTGCTGCCGCGCGTGGTCGTGAAGCTGGATCGGCTCAGAGCAACCGGAGTATCCAATCCAACCGGAACGGCTGCTATAGATTACCTATCTTGCCCCTCCTTGCGTTCGCCCGTTTGCCGGACACGTTGGCAACCGGCTCAAAGCTTCGGCGAACGGCCCTTGAGGAACGTTGTTGGAGCAGGCCCTACCCCTTCCGAGTGTCTTGGGAAATGAACCTCGTCCAAAGCGTTGTGGGATCATTCCGTTGCAATGTGGAAACACGGGTTTCACGGGCGCAGTCTCCGAAGGGCGGACGCCGACGAGCCAAACCATTGCGGCAGCTAGGGTAAATGCAAAGCATAGGGGATGGTGGGAATTTAGGCAGACTCGGAATGAGAGATGTTCCTCAGCTTGCCTGACCCGGTGCATCCAGGAGAATCCCTCGATGAAGCTACTGCGTAATGCTACGGTGACCGTTTGCACGCTCGCCATCCTGATTGCTCTCGGAGCGGCGTATCTCACACTGACGCAGGTGGCTGCCCGGGACATCTCGCGAAGCCCCGAACGAATTGCGGCCGTTCCGGTCGAGTCGTGGCTGGAATCGGCCCCGCCGGCCCCGTCCTTGGACACCGCGAGCGACCACACGCCAGCCGATCCTCATGCCTGCCAGCAGCCGACGCTGGCCCCGCCGGAGGAAGATCTGGAACCCTTGTTGCCCGCCGCCGACCCGGCCCTCTCCGTCCATTTTCCCCCAAGGCCGGGCAGACACGTCATTTACGTCCAAGTGGAAGCCCGGCAGGGCCCGCCCAAGGACTGAAGAGAAGGGCGAGGTCGACCCGCCGCACTCACGGGGGGTGCTCTGTAGAATCGGCTGGAAAGATGCTATAGGTGCGTTTGGCGAACTGCGCCCGCGCGCATCCCATGGCCGGTCGATCTTGCGGAGCATCTGAGATGACAAACCCCCGACGTGGCAAGGCGACTTCCGATTCCACGACAAACGTGACGCCGGGGACAAACAACCGGCCACGGAACGGCAGTTCGATGCGGCTCAGTCAGGTGAGCCGGCTTTTCGCCTTTGCAGTGCTGATCCCTTCGGCGATTTTCGCGGCGGAATGCCTTCCCGGAACGGCGCCGCTTGAGCTTCCCAGGGATGATAACGTCGTCCAGGCCAGGCACCTTGCACAGGTGAGGGACTACTTCCAGCGGAGGATCACCGCGGCCCGCGGCCTCCGCGACCGGGAGTGGAATCCCGCTTTCGCGTCGGTCGAAGCGTATGAGGAGTCGATCGCCCCGCACCGGGCGAGCTGCCGGAGGATGCTAGGGCTGGTGGACGCCGAAGCCGAGGTCTCCCAGGCGGAAGCGCGGCAGATTGGGGCCTCCGACGATTGCCGCATCGAGCGGATCACCGTCCCCATGTTCGCCGGGCTTCGGGCTCGTGGGCTATTGTTCTCGCCAAAGGGCGACGGGCGGCATCCCGCCATCATCGTTTGCCCCGACGCGGAAACCTGGCCCGAGCGCTTTACCGGCCTCGACGGCGAGTCCGAGTTGCCGAAGTGGGGCACCGGCCTTATCGCTCGCGGGGCCAGCGTGTATCTGCCCCAGTCGATCGAGCGACTCCAGGACCACCCCTACTCGAAGACGGCGAACAACAAGGACGGGCGGATGATTCTCTACCGGCTCGGGTATCCGGTGGGCCGCACGATGCCCGGGCTGGACGTCCAGGACTCGCTGGCCGCCGTCGACTACCTGGCCGGCCGAGCCGACGTCGACACGTCGCGCATCGCGATGGTGGGCGTCGGGCAGGGCGGGATGACGGCGCTCTACACGGCCGCGGTCGACCGGCGCGTGTCGGCCGTTGTGGTGGCCGATTACTTCCAGGCGCGGGATTACTGCTGGGAGGAGCCGGTCGATCGGCGATTGTCGCGACAGCTTTTGGAGTTCGGCGACGCGGAGTTGGCGGCCCTCGTCGCCCCCCGGCCGCTTTGGATTGCCCGGCGATCGGATTCGGCGATCCCGAACGAACGAGTCGCGGCGGAGGTCGGCCGGGCGGCCCGGTTTTACGAGGGGCTCCACGTGCGCGACCGGCTCGCCCTGGTTGCGGACCAGCCCGACGTGAGCGCCGTCGCCCAATCCGTTTCGCTTTTGGCCGATGCCCTGCAACTGCCTCCTCCAGCATCCGAATTCCATCTGCCCGAGGCAAGCGTGCCCGACGACGAGGCCAGTCGGCTGCGCGACGCCCACTTCGAGGAGCGGCTTGCGTACCTCCGCCGGCTGATCGCCGAAAGTGAGGAAAAGCGGGACGCCAGATGGCGGCTCGCCGAGCGTCCGCCCTCTGAATTCCCGCAGGTCAAGAAAGCGATGCTCGAAGAATACCGCAACCTGATCGGCGAAGTGCCCACGGGCGACGTCCCCTTGAATCCCAAAACGGAGCTGGCCCTCTCCACCCCCAAGTACAAGCTGTACCGTATCACGCTCGCGGTGACCGAAGGCGTGGAAGTGTACGGCAACCTTCTCGTGCCCAACGACATCGAAGGCCGGGCGGCGGCGGTGATCTGCCAGCACGGGCTGAGCGGAACACCCGAGATGACCACCGGGCTGGGCATGACCAAAGACACCGCCTACCACGAGTTCGCCCGGCACCTGGCCGAGCACGGGTATGTGGTATTTTCCCCCTATCTGATGCAGCGGCACTGGCAGGAGATCAACGTGCTGGTGCGCCAGGCCGACGCATTGGGCATGATGCGCGTGGCCATGCCGGTGGCCAAGACCCGGCGGGTGGTCGACTTTTTCGAGACGCTCCCGTTCGTCGATGCCGAGCGCGTGGGCTACTACGGCTTGTCGTACGGCGGATACTCGGCGATCTGGATTTCGCCCTTGGAGGACCGGCTGGCCGCCACGGTCATCTCCGGCCACTTCAACGACTGGCGATCGAAGATCACCAACGACACGCTCCGCACGAGCTACCTTTGGCACCCCGACGAGGATTTTTACAACTGGGACATTTTGCACCGGTTCACCCATCCGGAGCTTGTGGCGATGATCGCTCCGCGCCCGGCGTGCGTCGAGTTCGGCGAGCGCGACGGGATCACCACGCCCGAGTGGACGGCCTACGCCTGGAAGCAGGTCGTCTCGTGGCGCGACCGGCTCGGGCTTGCAGACCGCATCAGCCTGGCCCATTACGACGGCGTCCACGAGGTCCACGCGGTCGAGGCCGTCGACTTCCTCGACCGTTTTTTGAGGCCGGAACGTCCCGTGGGTCGCGATTACCAAACGCCCGGCGTGGTCGCGGACGGTCCGGAACCGTTCGTCACCCACGTGCTCGATTCGAGCGCCGAGTCACGCTTCGGCGGACGTTTTTGGATTCCGACGGGAGCGAAGGAACTGCGAGGGATGGCCGTGCGGGTGTCCCGCGTCGGGAACCCCGGACCGCTGGAGATCCGATTCGGCTCGGCGCCGGGAAAGGACGACCTCGGCACGGCCAGGACACCGCCTGAATCCGTAGGGACGGACAAAGAAGCGTGGTCCGAGTTGCGCATCGACGCCCGGCGGGTCGAAGCGGGGATGCTGGTCTACTTTGACGTCCGTTGCGCCGGCGGCACGTCGCCCGAGGACCACTACGTCGTGTTCGGCCCCCGCCCCATCGGCGGCAAGGACTGGCCGAACCGTTTTGGACTCTCGTACCGCGTGCTCACTGATCGTCCTCAAGACGCGTTGCCGTAGGCTGGAAAAACAAGAGTCAATCTGGCACAGGAGAAAGCGACATGAAGAGACGAATTCCAGTTTTCATGGCCGGAGTGCTGTTCTGCCTCGTCACGGCCGCCCTCGGCGAGGGGCTTTTTGAGGACAGGCTCGTGGTGGCGGTCGAGAAGGGCCTGCGCGGGCCGAGGGGGATGCCCGGCGACATTGTCCAGCTCAAGGACGATTCGCTCTTGATGAGCTACACGCGGGACGCCAGCATCATGGCGGTCAAGTCGGCCGATCAGGGCAAGACCTGGGGGGAATCGTTCACGCTCGTTCCCAAGCCCCAGCCGCCGGCCAAGGGCTGGTATGCTCACCCCGGCTTCCTCAGGCTCGAAAACGGCGAGATCCTCCTTTCGTACATCTACAGCACGCACCCGACCACCCCGTACTTCGGGCATAACTACTACCGCCGCTCGGCCGACGAGGGGAAGACCTGGACCGAGCAGTTCATCATGACGCCCTGAGATGGCGCCAGTTTGACGGACACTTCGAGTGCTTGGGTTTCTTGGATGAGGCAAGGTACACTGTTGGTTCAGAGTACCGGTGCCTCTTCTCTTCTGTTCCTGTTTGGTATCACCATCGTTCGATCCAGGGGACTT
>JBDRTC010000606.1:0-2681 GCA_043824335.1 Planctomycetota bacterium
CGAGATCTCCACAGGCGACGCCACTCGTTCCCGACCCGACGCGCGGCCGATCTCAGCGGGCGGTGCATACCGGACGCCTGCAGGCCCGGATCTGAAAAAGGACCCGCGGCGGCGGCTTCGAGTTCGGCGGGATCGTGCTGACCATGTACGACCACGCGCTCGAGCTCACGCGGGAGGTCGACCAGGAAGTTCGCGAGTTTTTTGGCGAGATCGTGTTTGGCACGGTGATCCCCCGCGATGTGGCGGTATCGGAATCACCCAGTCATGGGAAGTCGGTCATCGACTACGCTCCCCGGGCCCGCGGGGCTCGGGCGTATGTAGAACTCTGCATGGAGGTGCTTGAAATTGACTAAGGAAAGACGCCTAGGACGCGGCCTGGAAGCCCTGCTCGGGCGCGTGGCAGCGAGCGCGGAACCGTCGGGTCAATCGCCTCCCGCCCCTCCTGTCGAACACGAGCCGCTCGACGCCCAGGCTCCCGTCGCCGAAGCGCCGGCAACGGAACCGCAGCCTTCCGCGCCCGATCTCCCCCCTCGCGAAACGGACACGTTTCGGGTCGACGTCTCCCAAGTCGACAGCAATCCCTTCCAGCCCCGGCAGGATTTTGACCCGATCGAGCTCGAGTCGCTCTCCGACAGCCTCCGCGCCCACGGATTGCTCCAGCCGCTGGTGGTCCGCCGGGCCGGGGACCGCTACCAGTTGATTGCCGGGGAGCGTCGTCTTCAGGCGGCCGTCAAGGCTGGATGGACCGAGGTGCCGGTCCACTTGATGGAGGCCGACGACCGCGAGATGGCCGAGCTGGCGATCGTCGAAAACATGCAGCGCAAAGACCTCAATCCGCTGGAAAAGGCCACGTCGTTCCAACGCTACCTCCAACAATACGGGGCAACCCAGGAGGAGCTGGCCGCCCGGCTCAAGCTCGACCGCTCCACGATCGCCAACCTGATTCGCCTCTTGGAGCTGCCCGAGCCGGTGCAGGAGGCAATCCGCCAGCGCAAGATCACCCAGGGGCACGCCCGGGCGCTGCTCCCCTTGGGAGATGAGCGAGAGCAGATCGAGTTTTGTGGACGGATCCAGGAAGAGGGTTTGAGCGTTCGCCGGACCGAGGCCCTGGTGCACGAGAGCATCGAAGCGGCCGACGCCGAGCCGCCGGACGTGCTGGAGTTCGACGCCGCGGCCTCCCGACCGCTCCGCCCGAAAAGCGAGCACTTGGCCGCCCTGGAGCAGGAGCTTCGGGTCGCCCTGGGCACGAAGGTCAAGATTACCCACGGCAGTCGCGGCCGGGGCAAGCTGGTGATCCATTTCGCCAACCACGAGGAATTCGAGCGGCTGCGCCGGCACATCTGCGACCCCGCCCAGTCCTACCCGCACGGCCAGGTCGGCTGACCCAGCGGTGAGCGCCGATCATGGGGCCGCCCCAAGAACAACTTCCCTGTTTGTCACGAATCACTTGTAGGAAACGCCCTCAGTGGCGTTCCGGTGTGAGAGACCAAGGGGCTTCGCGCATGCTGGGAAAAGGCCCCAAGGCCGCCAACAAGCCGGACTTCTTCATTCTCGGCGCGGCGAAGTCGGGCACGACCTCGCTGTATCACTATCTCGGCCAGCACCCCGAAGTGTTCATGTCGCCCGTTAAGGAGCCCTCCTTCTTCTCTGAAGGCTTTCAGGTCGTCACGAGCGCCGTCACCTACTTCAGGCTGTTCGACGGCGTCGGCTGCGAAAAACGAATCGGGGAAGCCTCGCACGTCTACCTCACCAACCCGTCGACGGCCGGCGTCTTGAAGGCCCTCTTTCCCACGGCACGCTTCGTCGTGGTCTTGCGCAACCCGGCGGATCGGGCCTACTCGCTCTACCATCACATGAGGAGAAACGGCTACGAATGGGCGGGCAGCTTTGAGAAGGCCCTCGAGCTTGAGCAGTGGCGTTGGCGCTCGGAGAGATTTCGTCGAACGTGTCCGCAGTACTTCTACAACTTCCTCTACTTCCGCTCGGGGCTTTACGGCCAGCAGCTCGAGAGGTACTTCTCGCTGTTCGACGAAACGCAATTCCACGTGCTGACGCTCGATGAGCTGAACTCCGATCCGGTCGGATCGCTGCGAGACATCCTGGAATTCCTGGACGTCGATCCCCATTTCTCGCCGACGTTTCGCGTTCACAACGAAGGCGCCCGCACGGCGCTCGTGCCGGAGCTCCAGTATTTCTTCCGGTCGAAGGTCACGCGTCCGCGACTGTTGAAGCGGCTCGGATGGTCCGTCGTCCGTCGCGTGAATCGGATGAAGATTCCCCCGATCCGGGCGGAAACCCGAGAGGCCCTCCTGCGTCGGTACGCGAGCGACCTGGAGCGGCTCGCCGAGCTGACGGGAATCCGGTTCCAGCAGCCCTCGAACGCCTCTTCCGGAGAGCTGCCAGACGCGGCCTGATCTCCTCCACCGCGACCAACGTGCCTCCAATGGGGGGTACCCGGCGAGCCACAGCCTTCCCCGTCAGACCGATCGCTGCTAAAATTCAAGACTCGAAACCCCGCGGGGCGTGGCGCAGCCTGGTTAGCGCGCCTGCTTTGGGAGCAGGAAGTCGCCAGTTCGAATCTGGCCGCCCCGACTTGCTATCGCTTCTTTCCCACAAACGTGTAGTAGGGCATCCGCACGAGAGGGAGGTAGGGGACTTTGGCCCGGTTTTCGGTGAAGTGG
>JBDRTC010000607.1:0-2316 GCA_043824335.1 Planctomycetota bacterium
AACCGGGCCGCCGTCTCGCGGAACCTCACCGTCGTGGAGCTTTGGGATAACCACATCCGCCAGGTCGACGTCTCGTCACTCCGCGACCAGGTCGACTGCCCCACGTGCAAGCACGGCCAGTTCCCCTGGCTTTCCGGCAAGCAAGGTTCGCACACCGCGGTTCTCTGCGGCCGGAACGCCGTCCAGTTGACCCACACGGGCGTGACCCTCTCGCTCGACGACCTCGCCCGGCAGCTTGAAGGCATCGGCCAGGTGACCCGCAACCAGTTCCTTCTGCGGCTCAAGGTCGACGCCTACGAACTCACCCTCTTCCCCGACGGCCGCGCCATCATCTCCGGCACCGACGACATCCCCACGGCCAAGACGTTGTACGCGAAGTACGTGGGGAATTGACTCCCTCCCGCCGTCGGGAACAAGCCCACGGGCGTCCCAAAACAAGAAACGGCCCCCTCGAATGTTGTAACCCTAAGCCAGATGGTACAATGCGTCGAGTGGCCGTGCAAATCCGGCCGTCGAATTGGAAGTTCGGCTGCTCAGATCGAGGGTTCCTTGCAGGATTCAAGATGGGCGAAAACTTTGAGAAACTGATTTGGCTCATCGTTGGAGCGTGCGTTGCGTACGTTCTGCAGCGCGTACTCGCGTGGCGAAATGAGAAACGCGGAAGGATTCAGACCTTCCAGCTTGCGTTTCGGGGCTTTCCAGACTTCCACAAGCAGTTGTTCTTCGAAGGACTCACGCCAGAAGTTTGGAACACTCAGATTCCGCCACATCTGCGGGATCACTGCATCACATTTGTTTTCTATCTGGAATCGACGGGGCGGGCTGTGATCAAGGATCTTCGCGTAACTGTGGATGCGAAGAACGGCTCTGGAATTGCTGCGCATAAGTTTCTCGTTGAGCGAACCGTAATCTGTGATCGCCTTAAGATCGAGCAAACGGAAGACAAGCGATTGATCGCCGATTGGAAGTACATCAACCCCGGCGATGAGATTGAACTACACCTGCTCGTTGCTGGAATCGATGACCCTAACAATGTTGAAATCGGCGTTGATGCTGAAGGCACAGACATACACGAGCGGTTCCTGATGCAGAAGTCAATTCAAGCAATAGTCTGTGCTGGTCAAACGCCAATGTCCGCGACACCGACCGCGGCGTGCGCCGCCGAACCAGCGGTTGAACCCGAGCGGCGGATCGGGCCGGAATGAAATTGATAGCTCTCCGGCCGCCGCCGGGTTAACCGAATCGTTCTGCGGCAAAGGAGGTTTCGGATTCGTCCCGATCGTAGTGCTCCCCTGCTATTCCTCGGGCGCGAAAAGGTGGGCGAGGTGAAGGGAGCGAGGTGTCAGGAAGCCTTTTGTGGTGTTGAACAAAGGAAGGACTGTGAAACCTGAAGAAGCATTCCGACACGACGACTCGGCATTGCCGAACACTAAGGGAGGGGCATGCGTACAACATGAATGGCATCGGTGTGCGCGCGTTGCGGCGAGACTTGGCACGACCAAGGGACACCCGTCTTCGTTCGATGACAGGGCTACTGTGTACGATCACAATTCGTATCACGCACTTCAGTAGGGGATCATCAAATGAGTCACCACTCGCACGATAGGCCTCTTGACAAGGATGGTTTCTGGTCTTTCTTTAGAAAACTCGGAGGTGCTTCACGAAGAGTTGAGGCATTAGTTACACAGCTGAAGGACGAAGATCACAACACCCGTGAAGCCGCTGCCCTTAGTCTTGGTGAAACAGGCGATGTCCATGCGGTCCCTGCCTTGGTTGACGCGTTGACGGATGCCGATCCAGAAGTGCGCGAAGCTGCTGGTGACGCTCTCGGTAAACTCCATGTGTTGACTATAGGTCGTGAGATCGTGCGCAGCACTCTTGATTTGAAGGGCCCTGCTCCTGTGGCTAGGCGAGCAGTCGCACGGTTAGCAGCGAGTCCGGATAGACGAGCGGCTCCGCTGTTGATCAAGGCTTTGAAGAACAAGGATACCGTTAGAGCAGCAGCCAGAGCATTAGGTGACTGTGGCGATAGGCATGCTGCTTTGCCGTTGATCGACTTGCTTAACGGCGAGACGCAGGACATTAAGCTGTGCCGGAGTGTAGCGGCGTCGTTATCACGGTTAACCCCACCCGGTCCGGCCAGGCGTTTGTGTATGGAGTTGCAGTCCGAGGAGGATAGCGTTCGAAGAGCCGCGGCGGACGCCCTCACTGCCATGGCTCATGAGTCGGCGGGGAACAGGCTCTTCGAACGAGAACACAGACGCACCGAATATCGAGGCCGGCCATCTTTTCTAGGCGCGGATGATGACGGGCCGG
>JBDRTC010000608.1:0-6330 GCA_043824335.1 Planctomycetota bacterium
ATCATCGCCTCCGGCTGATAGTGGCGGACCAGCTCGCACATCTTCCGCACCTTGAGCACGTTGGGGATGATGCCGCTGATCCCCACCACGTCGTACCGGTTTGTTTGGAGCTCTTCGATGAAACGATCGAGCGTGGGGAAATCCAAGAGCGTGCAGGGCGCGTGGATGTTGGCCTGAATGAGCATCAGCCCCCAGGAGCGATGGAACATGCGCAAGGAGAACGGCCCCTGAACGCGAGTCACCTGGTTGTGATACAGTTCCATCGGGTTCAGGGCACGGCTGCCGTACTCGTCGTCGCGGGCGTAAGGCCCGAACACGCTCGTCAAAAGCACCTTCGCCCGGGAGCCCAGCGGATGGACCGCCTGAGGCGGGGCGGCCGCGGGGTGGATGTCGATACGGTCGTTCAAAGTCAGCACAATCGGAATTCTCCAAGAGGGGCGTTCACAGCAATGCGGAAACCACCAAGCTATCATAGGGCGTATCGCGTCCCGCCTCGTTACGGCTGTGTATTTGTTGTGTAATAGGTGTGTAATAAAGCGGAGCCACCCTCCGCGGCATCGGTCCCGTGTTGGGGCGGCAGTGCAACTGCCGCACCAACGGGTGGTCGGTCCAGCACCGACCCCGGAGGGGCGGGACTGGAAAAACACGACCGATTCAGGTACGCTTGCTACCGTGGACGAGGGGTCTGCCGCCCTGTTCGGCCCTCCTGGCGGCAGGGTGGCATGGCAAAACTTGTTTGGCCACGTGCAGATTCCTCCGGTGCCGCGAAGCATGCCCACGCAAGCGAGGGCATGGCACCCGACTTGCCGCAACAGGAACTTCTTGGCCCTCCTTGTGGAGGGGCATGGTGGGAAATACGCCCTATGAGCTTTGACGATCGAAGTGGTTGGCACGTCTGGATTACCGCCGCGGTGCTGGCGCTGGTAGTTGCGTGGCCGGTCGCGGGCCGGGGTGCGGAGCTGACGGGGGCCGAGGCGCTTCGAGCCGCCGTCGAGCACCTCGTCGCGGAATTCGGCCCGCGATACCCGCTCGGGCGCGAGTATCTGAAGCGGCTCGAAGCTCTTCAGTCGCGCGCCACGGCCGCCGCCGGCGCCGATCCTCCGCGGGCCGAGTTCGACGCCCTCACTCGCGAGGCGCTCCTGGCCAATCCGCTGGTGTGCGAGCGGCCGATCGTGTTTGTCGTGCGCCGGCAGTACGCCAGCGATCATCACAACACGGGCACGGTCTTCCAGCCCGAGGAGATCAACGCCGGCAGCTTTCGCGGCACAGCGGCGGTGAAGCAAATCGACTTCGGCCGCGGCGGCCGGGTCTCCACGCTCGTCGAACTGCCCGAGGGCGTTGCCCGTGATCTCGACGTCGACTACGACGGCCGCCGCCTCTTGCTGGCGATTCGCCGCGCTCAGGACGACACGTATCACGTCTACCAGATGGAGGCCGACGGCGCGAAGCTCGCCCAACTGACCTTCGATCCGGCGGTGAGCGATCTCGACCCCTGTTACTTGCCCGACGGCCGGATCGTGTTCGCGTCGACGCGGGACCCGAAGTACTGCGGCTGCAATCGGCACATCCAGGCGAATCTGTTTGTCATGGAAGCCGACGGGGCGAACATCCGCCAGATCGGCCGCAACAATCTCTTCGAGTCGCGGCCCTCGGTGATGCCCGACGGCCGGCTCCTCTACGACCGCTGGGAATACGTCGACCGCCACTTCGGCCCCTCCTTCGGGCTCTGGACGTCGAACCCCGATGGCACGAACCACGTGCTCCTTTTCGGCAACAACGCCTGGAACCCGGGGGCGATCTTCGACGGCCGGGCCATCCCCGGCACGCAGCTCGTGGTGTGCGTGTTCGGCGCCTGCCACGACCGCCCTTGGGGGGCCATGGTCGTGCTCGATCGCCGCCGGGCCATGGACGGCCTGGAAGCGGTGGTCCAGAGTTGGCCACCCGATCTGCGCCCCTTCATGCCCAACCCGACCGATGTGCCCCGCAAGTCGGGCATCGAACATCCGCATGCCGGAGTGATCGACGCCTTCAAGGGCCTGCCGGTCAAGTACGAAGACCCCTATCCGCTCTCCGCCCATTTCTTCCTCTCCTCGCGGATGACCGGCCAGGGGGAGCGGATGGGTATCTACCTGGTCGACACGTTCGGCAACGAGCTGCTGCTGCACGCCGAAGGCGAGGGCTGCTTCGACCCGATGCCGCTGGGCCCCCGGCCGCGTCCGCCGGTCGTCACTCCCCGGATCGCTCTGGAGGAACCGACGGGCACGTTCTTCGTGGCCGACGTTTATCGGGGCAGCGGCATGCAGCGGGTGCCGCGGGGTACGATCCGCTGGATCCGCGTCGTCGAGGCCCCGGCGAAGCGATTCTGGTCGCGGCACCACTGGCACATCGACACCCACCAGGCCCCGGCCATGAACTACAACTGCACGAACAACAAGGGGATCCTGGGCGACGCGCCGGTCGAGCCCGACGGCTCGGCCTCGTTCGAGGCGCCCGCCGACCGCTTTCTCTTTTTCCAGGCCCTCGACGCCGACCGGATGATGGTGCAGTCGATGCGAAGCGGCGCGACCGTCCGGCCGGGCGAGACGGTCGGTTGCGTCGGCTGCCACGAAGGGCGGTCGGCAAGCGCGCCGGTCAAAACGGAGAACGGCGCGCCCATGGCCCTCTGTCGGCCGCCGAGCCGGCTCACGCCCTGGTACGGTCCGGAGCGGGAGTTCAGCTACGCGGCCGAGGTGCAGCCCGTCTGGGATCGGCACTGCGTCGCCTGCCACGATTACGGCACCGAAGGGGGCGACGTGCTCAACCTGGCCGGCGACCCGGGCCTGGTGTTCAACACGTCGTACCTTGCGCTGCGGACCAAGAGCCCCATCCGCTGGCACCGCGACCAACCGGGCGAAGCGAAGCCGCTGGTGAAGGCGGTCGACGACGGCCCGCCGCAAGTGCTCCCGCCCTACAGTTGGGGCTCGCACCGCAGCCGATTGGTCGACCTCCTCCGCGGCGACCATTACGACGCAAAACTTTCTCCGGAAGAGTTCGACCGCGTGGTCACCTGGATCGACCTGAACGCGCCCTATTACGGCTCCTACGCCACGGTCTATCCCGAGAACCCCTTCGGCCGCTCGCCGCTCGGGCCAAGTGAGCTGGCCCGCCTGGCCGAGCTGACGGGCGTTCCCGTCGACGCCCCCAACGTGGGCGCGGAGCTTGGCGGTTCCCAGGTGAGCTTCACCCGACCCGAGCTCAGCCCGTGCCTGACGGCCCTGGAAGCGACGGCCGATCCGCGGTATCAGGAGGCCCTGGCGATCATCCGCACGGGCAGGGATCGGCTCGCCAGCCTGCCGCGAGCCGACATGCAGGATTTCCGGCCCGTTGGCGAACTCTGCCGCCGAGGCGAGGCCCGATTGGAAGTGCGCCGGCAGGCCGAGGCCCACGCGCGCCAGGCGCTCTTAAGCGGCGAACGGACCTACGATGAGCCCGGATTGAAACCATGATGCCCCGCGATTGACCCACGACTCCGCGTATTCGCCGATTTCAACTTGCCATCCGTGACAATTGGAGAGGACTGCCATGTCGCACCACATGCTGCTCTCGCTGGTTTGTTTCGTGGGCGCTTCGCCCTGGAATGAAGTCCAGTTCGGTGAAAAGACGCTCCTCGTCGATCCCGGGTGTCAGCCGCTGGCCTCGCCGCACATGGGCCCCTTTGTAAAGTTGGGCGACGGCTCTGTGCTGGCGACTGGCGAGGGCCAGGTGTTCCAGAGCGCGGACGACGGCCAAACCTGGTCGGCCCGGCCGTTGTTCGACAAGCCGGAAAAGTACGAAAGCCGCGCTGAGCGGACGCTGTTGCGCACCCGGGAGGGTACGCTGATCCTCGCGTTCATGAACGAAAAGGAGAGGGTGTTTCGCTGGGACCAGTCGCAAGGCGGTCCGCTTGCCGAGTGCCGGCTCCCCGTCTACGTCACCCGAAGCACCGACGACGGCCAAACCTGGCTCGAGCCCGAGCTGCTCCAGGACGGCTACTGCGGGGCGCTTCGGACCATTATTCAGTTACGCTCCGGGCGCGTGGTTTTGGGATGCCAGAAGGCGGTGGCCGACCCGGGCCGCCACGTGTGTTCCAGCTACGCCTCGGACGACGAAGGGAAAACGTGGCGCCAGAGCAACGTGATCGACCTGGGCAAGTACGGCGGCTATGGGGATCACGGCGGCGGAATCGAGCCCACGCTCGTCGAACTTCGCGACGGCCGGCTGTGGATGCTCATCCGCACGTATAGGGGATGTTTCACCGAAGCCTTTTCCGACGACGGGGGGCTCACCTGGAAAGACATCGGCCCCTCAAGGATCGAGGCGAGCGGTTCGCCCGGGCAGTTGCTGCGTCTCCAGAGCGGTCGGCTGGTGCTCTTTTGGAATCGGTTCATCGACAAGGAGAAGCGAACCGGGCGCCGCGAGCAGCTCTCGATGGCCTTTTCGGAAGACGACGGGGGCACCTGGACCGAGCCGGTCGTGGTGGCCTACGACCCGATGCGGGAAGAGGACAAAGAGCCGCAGCACCGGTTGTCGTACCCTCATGTTTACGAGCACGTGCCGGGCGAGCTTTGGGTGACCACGATGCAGGGGCCCTTGCGGATCAAGCTCTTGGAGGACGACTTCCTGCCGCGCCGGCTCAGCGACAAGACGTACCCGGTCCGCCGCGTGCCGGAGGCCACGATTCGCCTGGACGGCCGGGACGACGATCCCGATTGGTCCAAGGCGGCCGTGGAAAAGGGCTTCGCGTTTCCCTGGAAGGAGAGGGCCGCCCCGCCGACCGAGTTCCGTGCCTTGTGCGACGACGCGTTTCTCTACTTCACCTTTCGGATCGAGGACGCCGACGTTTTCGTGCTCGACAAGTTCCGCGACGAGGAGGACGCCGTGTTCGAGGACCGCGCGGAGATGTACTTCGTCTGCGACGACCGGATGCGGGACTACTACTGTCTTGAAATCGACTCGCGCGGCCGGGCCTTCGATTACCGCGGCACCTACTACCGCCGGTTCGATCCCTCGTGGAACTGGGAGGGGCTCGAAGCGGCCGGGTCGCCGCTTCCGGAGGGCTACGTGGTGGAAGGGCGAATCCCCCTTGCGAGCTTCGAGGCCCTGGGGTTCCCGAAGCTGCGCCCGGGCGTGAAGATCCGCTGCGGCCTGTTTCGGGCCGAGTTCAGCCACGATCGGAGCGGCCGCGTGGTCACGCCGCGGGAAAGCATCCACAACCTGGGCCGCCAGCTCGACGGCCCGCCGCCGATCGAAGCCTGGATGAGCTGGGTCGACCCAAAAACCATGGACCCCGACTTTCACGTGCCCACGTCGCTCGGCTGGCTGGAGATCGTCGAGTGAGCGGGATGGAAAAATGTCCGCACAAGAAGTAGGGTGGGTCGAGCACCGCGAGACCCACGCGCTGCATTACTTTTTAACTTGTTCCCAAGCTCCGCTTGGGAACACGCCTTAGGAGATCCGCACCATGCGTCGCCACATGTTTTCCGTGAGTCTGCTTGCGGGGGGAATCGTTTGGGCCGTGCTGGCATCGTCGTCTCGCGCGGCAGACGTGACGCTCACCGTCGAGGAGCCGTCGGGCGTCGGGCGCGAAGCGTGGCCGGTGACTTCGGGCATCCCACTCGCCGAGGGCGAACTGAAGGACCCACAGGCCGTCGCTTTGTTGGACGACGGCGGCCGGCGGCGGCCGCTCCAGACCGAAGCGCTCGCCCGATGGCCCGACGGTTCCGTCCGCTGGCTGCTGGTCGATTTCCAGGTCGACCTTGAGCCGAGCCGGCAAAAGACGTTCCGGCTTGAATACGGCGCCGACGTCAGGCGCGAACCCGTGCCCGACCCAATCCGAGCCGACCTGCGGGCCGACGGCGTGGAGATCCACACCGGCCCGATGCGGCTCGTGCTCACCTCCGCCGGCTTTCGTCTGCTGGACGGTGTCTGGCTGGATGCCAACGCCGACGGCGTTTTCGCCGATAACGAGCGCGTGACCGCGGCAGAAGAGGCGGGCATCGTGCTCACAACGCCCGACGGAAAGGTGTTCCGCGCCGACCTGGCCGCGGCCAGGATCGAGCTGGAACAGAGCGGTCCGCTGCGCGTGTGCGTGCGGATCGAGGGCGATCACGCCGGGAGCGACGGCAAGAGGTTCCGCTACGTCGTGCGGCTCCACGCCTATCGCGGTCTGCCGTTGGTGCGGATGTTCTACACGTTCGTCAACGACCGCGCCCAAGAGATGATGTCGCAAATCGATGCCTTGGACCTCGTCTTCACCACCGCGGGAACGCCTGCTAAAGAGGCCGTGCTCGACGGCGCCCAGGGGCCCGGCGG
>JBDRTC010000609.1:0-10519 GCA_043824335.1 Planctomycetota bacterium
ACGAGCCATGGACCTGAAACTGATCTCCGACGACGGCGACGTGCTCCGCGTCGAGATGGTGGGGCCGATCGTCGAGAGCGTGATGATGCCGGACCTGAAGCCGTTCGAGGACCTGCTCGGCTCGGAGGGCTACGCCCGGACGGTGCTGGTGGGCATGGCGGAAATCACGCTGATCGACTCCCGGGGCCTGAGCTGGCTGTTGATCAACCACAAGCGGTTCCGCCAGACGGGCGGGCGGCTGGTGGTTCATTCGATTCACCCGCAGGTGATGGAGATCCTGGCGGTGGCCCGGTTCGAGCGCGTGCTCTACCTCGCCGAGGACGAGCCCGCCGCCCTGGAACTGCTCCGCCAGCCGGAGGCGTGAGGATCGGACGGAGGATAGCCTCGGCAGGTCACAATCCCGGTTGAGGCACCCGTTGTACTGGTGCCCCCAGCGGAGGTGCGGCAGTGCAACTACCGCACCAACTTGAAAGGGAGAATTGGCGCGATGAACCATCCTCGGATTCGCTTTGGCCTGGCAATGTCATCCGCCGTGCTCCTGGTCGCAGGAAGCGCGCCGGCGCAGGAAGGCGGCTCGGTTGTGGACCCGCGGTCGGAATCGGGGCTGGATCACTACGCCCAGGGCGGAGTGGTTCTGGACGGGATCGCCTATTTCACCTCGACCGACGGCACCAGGCGGCCCGGCGTAACCAAATCGGCCGAGTTTCCCTCCGTGGTGGCCTTCGACGTCAACACGCTCAAGACAATCAGGACCTACCCGTTCCGGGAAACGTACGACAGCTCCCCCCTGGTGATCCAGAAGCGGGACGGCGCCTGGCTCGTGATCGCTCACGAGCACAAGAATCAGCGAACCGTTGCCGTGAACCGCGACTCGGGCAAGATCGAGTGGACCAGCGCGGCCAACCAGCCGGGGTCGATGTTCTTCGGGTACTCCTATTTCAACCGCGACGACGGCTCGAAGCTCATCCTCCTGGCCTCGAACAACGGACTGCACGCCCTTTCGAGCGAGTCGGGCGAAGACGTCTGGTGGCTCCAGCGGCGAACGAGCGGGGGCATCACGCCCTGCGTGGATCAGAAGGCCGGCGTGATCTATTACCAGTGCGACGCCCAGGTGCTCAAGATCCAAGCCGCCGACGGCCGGGTGCTCGCCTCGGCCGACGTTCCCCCGCCGAATCGCTGCGTGTCGTGGAACACCGTGCTGGTTAACGACTCCCACGGCTACTTCGTGGCCACCCGGTGGTACGGCAAGCCGGCGTGGGATTCGGCCATTCGCGTCTACGACAAGGACCTCAAGCCGGTTTGGGAAAAGACCGGCCTCGCCAACGGCAAGAAAGACACGCTCACTTACGCCGAGGGCAAGCTGGTGACCGGCTGCGGGAACGGTTGGGCCAAGACCCGCACGGAAGGCAAGAGGGTCGCCCCGAAGCCCCCGCCCGAGTCGCGAGACTGGCCTCCCCAGTACTTGGCAGGCTACTACGACAGGTACAACTGGACGTTCCTCTACACGGGCGACGCGTGGAAGCACATTACGGCCTACTCGATCGCCACCGGCGAGGTCGCCTGGAAATGCGACTTGTCGAAATACGACTTCGGGTCCATCGGAAACCTGCCCTACTTCGGCGGCTACCTCTACGGCGAGAACGGCGGCTGGCCCCCCGATACGAGCAAGTGTTTTCGCATCAACCACTCCAATGGCGAACTGGAAGAGGTGTTCGACTACGGCCGCGCGATCACCTCTTGCGCCACGCACATCATCGCCCACGGCAGAATCTTCAGCGGCGACCTTTGGGCGGACGGGATTGTGGCCACCAGGATCGCCGCGAACTCGACGGCCGATTGGCCGGGCCCGTTCGGCGACCCGCAGACGAACCAGAACGCCGTCGGCGACGCGGCAAGCGCAAAGCTGGTTCCGATCCGAGAGATACGCCCCGGTGCAAACGAATGAGCGGCGAACCATGTCAGGCAGAACGCTTGTGATGTTTGTGGTCCTTCTCGCGTCCATCTTTCCGGTGCCGCGAGGTCTTGGCCAAGACCCTCCGGCCAGTGAACGTCTGGTTTATGCGCCGGATATCGTGGGGGCGGATCGGCTTTTCATGATCGTGCTCAGCGCGCCGGTGGATGTTCCGAAGATCGAGGTGACGATCTCGCCGCCCGACAGCGTGACGCTGTTTGACCGCACGCCCCTTCCCGCCGCTTCGGAAGAGCGGCGCTACTACTTCCGCGCCTTGAAGCCGGCGGAGAGAGCCGAGGTCACGTTTGCCCACCCCGAGGGCGATCTGGTGGTGCCCATCAGAATCTGGTCTTTCGACGATCTGCGGGAGTTTCGCAATCTCAAGGGCACGCAGTTGCCTCGCCGCTGGCCGCTGGGCGAGGCCTTGCCCGAGCTGAAGCAGGGCCGAACCGTCACCACTCAGGCGGAGTTGGACGCGGCGAAGGAAGGCGGCCCGGGCCGCGGCGCCAATTGGATCGCGAAATCCGACGATCAGATCTGGGCCATGCAGCCCGACAGTACCATTCCCCGGTGGCACTGGGTCAACGTAACGCACGGCTGCCCGGTGCACGGAACGGAAATCTACAAGACCAGGGCCTACTACCCGTGGGGCAAAAACGCGTCCCTTCCCTACCCGTGGAAGATCGAGTGCCCCGTGGGCCACGAGCTGTACCCGTCGAACGATTTCGCCGGCGGCGACATGACCAGCGGCGACTTCCCCGACGACGGATTCGGCGGCGCGTGCTCACACGACGGCAAGCGGTACGGGTTCATCGCCGAGATCAATCAGGCTTATTGCCATCAGATGCTTCAGGTCGCGCCCGACTGCGCCGATGCCTACCTGGCCACCGGCGACGTGCGCTATCTGCACAAGTCCCTCGTGGCCTTTTCGCGCTTGGCGGTGGAGTGGGCCTACCTGGCGACCATGACCCAACACCGCCACCGCAACAGCCGCTCGCAGGTCGATCGGCTCGGCCCGGCGCCGTTCAGCGAAGGGCCGCGCCTTGCCAGCTCGGGCTTCACCGTCTACCCGATCGACCTGCCGGGATACCAATGGCGCCACGCCGAAGCGTACGACAAGGTTTTCCCCGGCATCGACAGGGACCCCGACATTATCCCCTTCCTCCAGCAGAAAAGGTTCCCCGTCGAGACCCACGAAGACGTCAGACGGTTCATCGAGGAAAACCTCTTCGCCGTCTGGATGCAGGGCGCCATGGACCTGGCCACCGCCTCGAACGAGCCGTACCACCAGCGCGGGCTGGCGCGGATGGCCGAGATGCTCAATTACCAGCGAGGCGACGAGTTCATGGACTGGCTCTACGACGGCGCCGGCAAGATGCGGATCTTTGTCCCCAACACGTTCTTCCGCGACGGGGCGCCTTTTGAATCGACGGGCGGCTACAACGGCATGCACGTCGAGGGGCTGGGGCCGATCGTGGAATCCATCGAACACCTCCGCCAGCTTCGGCCGGAAGTTTATCCGGAGGACGAGTACCCCTCGCTGAGCAAGTCGCGCCGGTACCGCAACGTCTTCGATTTCTGCACGGACACGGTAACCATCGACCGGTCGTATCCGGCGATCGGCGACGGCGGCGCCTTCCCCGCTCACCGGAAGCTCTCGAAGATCACCTGGCACAGCGCGAGCGCCGCGGCCTTCGAGCACGCCTATCGGCTCTTTCGCGACCCCAAGTTCGCCTGGGCCCTGGCCAACTCCTCCTGGCAACCGTCGCGCAACTACCCTTTCACCCGGGAGGAGATCGAAGCGGAGGCCGCCAAGTGGCCCGACGACTGGAACGACGCCAGCTCGCTCCACGACGGCTACGGCATCGCCATTTTGCGCGGCGGCAAAGGCGACGCGAAACGTGCGATGTGGCTGAGGTACGGTCGGGGGCTGAGCCACGTGCAGGACGACTTGATGGACATCGGCCTCGATGGCTACGAGGGGACCTTCATGGCCCACATGGGCTATCCCCGCAATTGGGGCTATTGGGAGTACTCCTGGTCGAGCCACTACGTGGCCCGGCAGTTCCCCTACGTCGATCAGACGGCCAAGGCCCAGTTTCTCGTCGACGCGGGCGTGGCCCACGTGGCGGAGGCCCGGGCGAAACCGCACACCGGGTTTCGCGCCGACGGCACGCGCAGCGATCCCGCGGCCGACTATTGGCAGCACCGCACGCTGGCCCTGGTCGACGTCTCGCCGGAGCAGTTCTACTGCGTCGACTTCTACCGCGTCTCCGGCGGCGGGGAGCATTGGTGGGCCTTCCACGGCCAGGAGGGCGACGTGTCGACCAGCGGCATCAAGCTCGCGAAACAGGAGGGGGGCACGCTCGCCGGGCCTGACGTGCCCTACGGCGATGCCGAGTGGCTCAAGGCCAACGGGTGCAGCCTCCATCCCACGTACGGCTGGCGCGGGCTCAATTTCGTCTTTCCGCACCTGTACAACGTCGAACGTGGCGCGGCCGAGGGGCCCTGGTCGGTAGATTGGAAGCTCAAGACCGACGACGAACTTCACATGCGTCTCACGGTGTTGGAAGCGCAAAGCGGCGCCGGACGTCCGCCCGTCGAAGTGAACCTCGCCGACGGCACTTCGCCCGCCGGTGGAAAACCCTACGAGATGAAGTGGGTCATGATGCACAGCCGCGGCGAAGCGCCGACGCGCACCCAGGTGCTCAGCCTGATCGAGCCGTACCTGGGAGAGCCGATCATCCGCGAAGCGCAGACGCTGGAACTCTCGGAAAAGGATGAGATGGGCTTAGGCGCCGCCGCCTGCCGGCTTCAACTGCCGGACCGCACCGACACCCTCTTCTGTGCCACGGATCCGGCCGTCGAGCACGCTGCCGAGGGAGGCTTCCGCTTCGCCGGGCGCTTCGGCCTCTATGCGGAAAAAGACGGGAAACCCGTGGCCATGTCGCTGGTGGGCGGTACGCTTTTGGAGAAGGGCGACTTCGCGCTTGAGCTCGCAAGCCCCGAATTTCGCGCCAAGATCGTCAAGGTCGACCGCGAGAGCGAAACCGTTACCATCTCCCCTGCGCCACCCTCTGTGGAGAGCTTGGCCGGCGCCTGCGTGTTTATCACCAGCCCCGGGCGGCGCGTCGGCCACAAGGTCGTCAAAGCACGACTGGCGGGGGACACCGCGCAGCTCGAGCTGGCCATGGATTCACAAATCGGCGTGGGGAAAGTGACCGGCGTGGAGGATTTTCTCGTCGCCACCAACACGCCTTTCCAACTCCAACCCTACGGTTACTACGAGGGCGCCCGACTCCTCAACGCCGACGGCACGGCGGAATACCGAATCAACGCGGTGCAAAGCGGCCGGGGCGCCATGATCGACCGCGAAGCGCATTCCGACGCGACCAGGGACAAGCTGGCCGCCGAGTTCCCCAACGAGAGCTGGTTTGGCGTCTACGACTATGGGGTTGGCGACGAAGTGGTTTGGCCGTACGCCGTCGGCGTCACGTGGAACGCCGACGGGACCTACCGGATCACGCCTTCCACTCCCGGCGCTGCGGTTGCCGTTCGCTTGCCGGGATCCCCGGGCGATTCGACAAACTGAAACGAGAACGGGTTTGCGTTACGCAACCCACATCGGTTCCATCACCTTCTTGCGGTTGGAGACGAGCCATGACAATGAGGCAACGCGGCGCGTGGGTGGTTGCCGTGCTGTGGGCGACGAGCGGCGGTTTCGCGGTTGCCCAGGATCTCGGCGGCGGGATGGTCGATCCCGGCATCGATACGCCCGGGGAGCCGTTTTCCTATTTCCGCAACCCCACCGACGTCATCGGAGCGCTTTACGCGCCCGTGGCCAGCGAGGTCACGCCCGAGGGGTATATCTACACCGGCTTCGGAGAGCTGATGTTCTTCGTGGGGAACCCGGCGGAGCCGGTGAACGTGCGCATCAAGACGCTCCACCAGGGTTATCTGCCGATCGTCGAGTACCATCTCGTTCGACACGGTGTCCGCTTCCGCTTCACCCTGTTCGCGGCCGATCTGGGCGGGCCGCTCGCCGGACAGCCGGTGAACTTCGTGAAGGTCGAGCTGGCCAACGCAACAAACCAAGAGCGGGCGGCGCTGCTGAGTTCCGCGTACCGGTTCGCCGCCCCCAAAACCACGCTGTACACAAGAAGCGACTACCGCTTCGGTCAGCGAATGGACCTGATCCCCAAGGAACTCGTGGCCGGTCAGACGAGCTACAACCCTGCGTGGGTCTATTCGTTCACCAAGCGGGCCGTGGTTCGCGACGGCCGCATGCTGTACCTGTTTCCGACCGACCCCCAGCCGCACTTGGCCGCTTTGAGTCAGTCGGATTACGGACTGCGCACGCTCCGGTACTTGTCGGGCGAGGTCCAGGAGCGATCGGCCCGACAGTTCCATACGGCCGAGACACCCATGGGGCTGGTCATGTATCGGGTGCCCCTCAAACCGGGCGAAACGCGCGACTTGGTCTTCAAGATGCCGCTGGTGCCGCTCGTCGAGGATTCCGAGGAAGCGCAACTGGTCGAGGCGGCCGACTACCAGGACCACTTCAGCAAGACGATCTCCACTTGGGAGAACCTGGTCGGTAAGGCCCCTCCGCTCACCTTCCCCGAAACGAAGGTGCAGGAGTACCTGCTGGCCAACACGGTCTTCGACCTCTTGGCAATCGACAAGCTCGGCGACGACTACGCGATGAACGTCAACAAGTTCCAGTACCATCGCTACTACCCGGGCAACGCCGCCAACATGATCGTGGCCCTCGATTACATGGGCCTGGCCGATATCGCCCAAAAGTGCCTCCTCTACGCCCGCAACGCGCAACAGCCCGACGGAAGAATGGAAAACCCCCACGCCCCGCAGTCGTACCGATGGGAGAACAACGGCTACGTGCTCTGGGCCTGGGGACGTCACTACCAGTTGACCGAGGACCGGCCGTTTCTGGAGGAAGTCTATCCACGCGTGGCGGCCGTCGTGGCGTGGGTCCGAGAGAAATCGAGCCAGGATCCGCTGGGATTGATGCCCCCGGTGGCGCTTGCCGACGACGCCATGCTGGCCGGCGTCCGCCAGACGGGTCAGAACGTGTGGATCCTCATCGGGCTTGTGGGCGCGATCCGCATGGCGGAGGCGATGAACCGGCCGGAAGACGTCGAGGCGTTCCGGGCCGTGTACCAGCGCTACCGCAACGCCTTTGAAAAAGCCCTGGCCACTCAGCTCACCAAAAGCGACAACGTGATTACGCCGGCCCTGGAGGGCACCACGGCCGGCAACCATTGGGACAACCTCTTGCTGCTCTATCCCGAGCCGCTCTTCGAGCCTTTCGACCCGCGAGTGACGGCAACGATCCGCCACTCCCGGGCGACCTACCTGGAGGGGATTCTGCCATTTATCCTGCCATTGGCCACGGCGCGGCGCGGCGTGTCCGATTGGCCCGACACCAGCCGCACGGGCCTGCCGGGAACTGAAGACGGCGATTACGTGTTCCAGGCCATGCCCTCGCTCCACTATTGGCAGACCCCGAACAACGCGCAAAACGCGCTGGTTCGCGGCACGCCCGAAGACCAGCAGGCGGCCGTGGAAGACCTCTACGCCTTGCTCCTGCACACCACTTCGACCCACGCGCCCCAGGAGTTCGGCACCGTCCCGTGGGGGACGCGAGATTGCGGGTATCACCGCTTGAATCTATTGCCCGACGGCGCCGCTTCGGCCAAGACGATCGAGCTTCTGCGAAACATGGTCCTCCGCGAGTACGAGGGCAACCTGGTGCTACTCTCCGCCCTCTCGCCCGACTGGCTGCAACCCGGAAAGACGATCGAGACAACCGGGGCCCCCACAGACTTCGGGCCGGTGAGCTTGCGCCTGGTGGCCCGCGACGACGGCTTCGATCTCGGGATTTCCAGCCGGTTCCGCAACTCGCCGAAGCAACTCGCGGTTCGCGTGCCGTGGTTCTTCGAGCTCGAAAGCGCCGAGGCCGACGGCCAACCCGCAGCTCCCGTGGAGGGGCAGTTGATCCTCCCGTCCGGCACGCGGGAAGTGAAGGTGCGCGGGACCATTCGACCCGACACGCCGCCGATGAGCTTTGAAAAGGCGGTCGAGCGGTACAAGCAGGAGTACAAGCGCCGCTACGATGAGTTTCTTCGCACCGGCGTCAGGCCGTCGTGATGCACGAGTGTTGCCAACCGCCCGTTGAAAAAGGGTGCCACTGCTGGCTTGCCCAGCAGTGATTTTCCGGAGAATCTGTGCAGCACTGCTGGGCAAGCCAGCAGTGGCACCCAAATCGCCGAAGGACTATTCTTTCAACGGGCCGCGAAGCCCGTCCGGCGGTGGCCGCGACTCGCGATCAGAACAGCGCCGATGCATTTCCAAAGAACACACCCTGCTTGATCGTCTCCACCTGCTCCGCCGGAAAGCGCATCGACTCAAGCGCGTCTTTGAGGGCTTTGATCGTGTGATAGGTGTTGTAGGTGAGCCGGTTGCGATCCAACGGGGAGCTCTCCTGGAGGATCGGATCGCTCCACGGATACGACTCGCGGGTGACGAAGATCGGTCCGTGCGTTTCGGACCAGCTTTCCACGCCGGTGATGAGCCCAAACGGCAGATCGGATCCGAAGAGGAGCCGGCCGTGCACATTCGGCTCGCTCAACACCCTGCGATACACTTCCACGAGGCTGGCGGAAGACATTTCCAGGTACAGCATGGGATACTCCAGCAGCCCGGAATCGCAGAAGGCGTGAAACTGCCCGAGTTCCAGGTACCGGCCCATGTGAGCCAGGATGATCCGGACCCGGGGGAACCGCTCCATCACCGAGCGGAGGTAGTCCTGGTTGGCAGAGTCGCCCATGCCGGTTCCCGAGGTGTGAAGCAGGAGAATCAAACGCTCCCGGTCCATGAATTCCAGCAGCGGCTCGGGAATGAATTCGGGCATGGTCGACTGGAAGACGTCCTTGCCGAGAAAGTCGAAATACGGCTTCACGCCGAAGAAGCGGACGCCCTCATCCAGGGCCGCGTCGAACATCGCGAGGCTCGGCTTCGCATCGGTTGGGTGCGCAAGAAGAAAGCCCTTCACCTTGGGCGAGTTTTTCATCACACGGAGGACGTACCGGTTGGCCGCCTCGACGTCGACCTCGCGCAAGGGAAACCCAAACGCGACCAGGCCGGCGATCCGCTTCGTGCGGTAGAGCCGGCGGTACACGTCTTCAAGCCCCTCCCACGTCAGGCTCGTGAAGGTGCTGAGCGCCATTTTCCGCCGCTCGGGGCTGAGGGCGCCCATCACCTCGGGCGGGCCGAGGTGCACGTGGGCATCGAAGATCACGTCCGGCACCCAGGCCATCAACTCATCCGCCCAAAGGCCGACGTGATCGGCGTAGGGGGGCACGGCGGCGGGCCAGTCGTCGTTTCGCATAACCACGGCTCTCTCGCCCCGCGGCTTCAAACGAGTTCGCCTGCCCGCGGAGCCAGTGCTTTGGCCGCCTCCAGCATGGCGGCCACGTTGGCGGGCGGGGAATTCTGCATGACGCCTTCTCCCGTGTTGAAGATGTAGCGTCCGCCGGGCAGATTCTCGCGGATCATCCGTTCGGTGGCTTCCGCCACCTCTTCGGGCGAGCCGTCGCGCAACAGGATCGGGTCAAAATTACCCATCAGGCAGAGATCGGGTTCGAGCCTTCTCTTGGCCTCGGCCACCGAACAGCCCTCTCCACAGTTGACCGCGTGCACCGGCAGTTGAACCTGACGGCTCAGGTGCGCAAGCGACGTTTCCGACGTGTGGTAGATGAGCAGGCCGCCCGTGGCTTTCAGTGCCTGGGCCGTCTGGGCGGCCGGCTCGAAAGCGAACTCAGAAAAGTGGTCGGCTTTCAAGAAGGCCGAGTCGGCGCAACAGTCTCCCAGCCAGAGCAGGTCGGCCCCGGCTTTGAGTTGGGCCTTGCCGAAGGCTATCTGGTGGTCGACGAAGAATCTTGCGTTGTCCTTCACCAAATCCGGCTGGGTCATCAGGCCGATCATCAGCTCTTCGATGCCATAGACGAGGCCCAGGGCGCTGAAGGGCGCGGCGATGCGGCCCATCACCAGCACGCGGTCGCCCAACTCGGCCTTGAGCCGCCGCAGCATTTCCAGGTGGATCGGCAGCCGCATTTCCTTGTGCGGGTCGGGGATACGAAATCGGGCGAGGGTCTCGGGCGTGAAGGGCAGATAGGCGACCGGCATGGTGGGGTGGTTTTCGTCGTCGCGCATCTCGAGGCCGAGCGGCTCGAACTCCACGTAGTCGTCCGGGAAGATCGCGGCCCAATCCTCGCTATAATCCCGCACCGCCTGCACCTGGCAGGCCACCATTTTTTCCACGTCCAGCCGTGCTTCCCGGTCCGTCACGTTCGCCCTGCGCAGATGAAACTCCAGCCCCAGGGAGAGAACCGGCATCCGCGAGGGCGCACGCCCCTCGGAGCAGGCGAGGAAATCGTCTTTCACGCCAGGATAGGCCATCGGCTTTCTTTCGATTGAGGCGAACAGGCTGTTAGACTGTTAGGCTATTAGACCGTTAGGGGCGGCCGGAGAATAACTCGGGGACTG
>JBDRTC010000610.1:0-2196 GCA_043824335.1 Planctomycetota bacterium
CCTCTGGTGTAAGGTTCAGCTTCACCTTACGCCCGCATCCCCTCAGACACGCCGCCACGCCCGCAAGGTGAAAAAACGACTCCGATTTCCGTTCTTCACCCGCCATCCTTTCCTTTCGGAGGTGTACGCCACCGCGACTTACTCATGGTGGCAGCGTCCGCTTGCTTGGCTGCTGGCCGCTGTGGCAATGGCGGCCCACTGTCGGACTCCCCGCGATCGCCCGGCAGACGACCTGGACGAGGCGACCGCAAAGATCGACCGCCACCTCTACCACGTCTGTCTGCGATTGGTTGCCGCCGCACCGGACGGAGCAGAGCGGCGTGCCCGCCGCAAGCTTGACGAGCTCGTTGGGTCGTTTGCACAGTTTGCCGTTCCCGGTCGGAGCAGATTTCGCCCGTCGCGAATTCGCTCCCGCACGCCGAGGCGGACATTCCGTCGCCGCCAGCGTTTTCTCCTGTCCGACGCGGAGCTAGCCGTCCTGTATCACCCGGCCACCGAGACCGTTCGCACGGAGCGAATGGCCATCAACGAGTGGCGGGAGATGGAGCCGCCGGTCGGGATCGCCTCGGGAAAAGGAACGGACGAGGCCCTGCTTGGCAAGGTTAAGTTCCGATCGCGAGGGGAGTGGTTCGCGATTCAACTGGACGATCGCCGCCGCCACGTGGCAGTGGTGGGAAAGACGGGAATGGGCAAGTCCACCCTTTTGCAGAACCTCATCGCTTCGGACATTAAGGCGGGTCGTGGCGTGGGCCTGATCGATCCCCACGGCGATCTGGCCGAGGCCGTGCTCGACCTGGTCCCGCCGCGGCGGACGAATGAGGTGATCCTCCTAGCTGGCTCGCGAGATACCGCGCTTAAATACTACAGGCGGACGGCCCAACTGCTCAACGCGACTCGGCACGATGGGCGCGACAACGGCGGCGAAGGCAAGGGGATGTCCGAGGGCCTCAGACCACCGCAACCAGAAACGCCAAATACAACGCCAGCAGCGTGACGGAAGCAGTTGACCTACTTCCTGGCGAGTCGTCTTTCAAGTTCTCTGACGAACTCCGAAAGCGTGGTTCCCAGAAGGTGACATATTGTCCGCAATTGAATCACATCGAGACGTCGCTCCCCTCGCTCGCACTTGCTTATGAATGACTGGCTCTGGCCAAGGCGCTTGGCCAGTTGCGTTTGCGTAACGTTTGCTGCCCGCCTTGTTTCGCGAAGCAGTCGGAGAAGCGCACGGTATTCTCGGGTAAAAACAGACTTTTCCATGGCGGGTCCTTGCAGGAAAGCACCCGCGATGGTATAGTCCGGAGTGGAATAGTCCAAAATGGACTATATCGTCGCTAGTTCGGTCACGCCAGAAAAGGAGAAAAGCCATGACCAATGGTGGAGGCCACCCCCCGAAGGATGTGAAAAAGGGCCCTGTCAAGCCCGATCCCAAGAAGCCCCAGGCGAAGGGCAAAGGGTAGCTCCCAACTCGCCCACGCTCGACCGCAACGCGCGAGCGTGCCTGCACTCCTCAAGTAGCCCTCCCGGCCCGGCCGAAGGGTCGGGAGGGATTTGCTCCTGCCTGTCAAGGGGAGCCGCCTGCCGCCGGCTCATTGGCCGAGACCTCGGACTGGGGATCGTGGACAATCGCCAGTGTGCGTCGGGCGGCGCAGTTCCGCCCTGTGACGGCTGGCCGGCCCAGCCTACGAACTACGAGCGCAGAGCAGCCTCATAGGAGTCCCGGTCAAGAGCAGCGACGAAAAGGTGGTGAAGCAGGAATGGGTTGGAATCGTCCCGGCGCTTGTGGCGAGTCTCTCTGGCGTGGGCATCGTCCGGTCGAACGGAGGACGTACGCATTTCGCCCGGGGATTCCATTCCCAGGTTCTCGTGCTGCGTAAAGCTTCGTCCAACCCGTTAGCGCAGGGACTTGCCCAGGAGTAGGTTTACTCCGGCGAGGGGGGGCGATGGAAGGTGGGATGACGGGGGGCGGGAAAACAAGCCGGTGATCGGCAATGTCATGAGGTATCGGCGGCGGCTGGAGTCGTGGTTCGCATGGTCAATGCCGCACGGCGATCGCCGGAGAGATTCCAGGGCAAGAACGGCTGAATGTCTTCGGGCGCCCTCCCACCGGCTGCGGCACAACTCTCCAAGTACCACGTCAGCCACCGTCGCGGATTGAGTTTCCAGTGGGCCAGCGTGGCCAACAGCGAGAACATCGCC
>JBDRTC010000611.1:0-9601 GCA_043824335.1 Planctomycetota bacterium
GAGTCCCCACGCCTGCATGTAGTTGTCCATCACACTCAAGTTGTCCTTGACCGCCTGAATGTCGTCATCCATGCTACCAGACGTATCGATTAGGAACACAATATCGACGGACGCCATGTCTACCACGATCTCGGCCAGAACCTCCGGCTCGATCACGGAAATCAGCTCCGCATTCCAGACACCAAGCGGCGTGTGATGCGGCTCGATCAGGAACCGCTGGTAGCCAGGGTCCAACGCCGGGTAACTCGGATTGACCGGTTCGTAGTCGTCGTCCTCTCCCGCGGGGATGCCGTCCTGCGCCGTGCCGTCCAGGGTGTAGTACTCGAGCTCGATCGTCGCCCCGAACGACCCGGTCACGTGCACGGTAACCTCGACCGGCGTCTCGCCGACGTCCCCTTCCAGAACGGAAACGTCGGAAATGGTAATGTGGGGCTTGCGGAAGTTGCCGAAATTGGCCGCGTCGAATTGCTCGCCCGGATCCAGCTTCACCGTGTAGAAGCCTTCGTCGCCGACGCGGTTGGTGAAGGAGGAGACGACCTCAAGCGGGGTGGTGCCCTTGCTGAACTGGACCGTCGCGCCGGCGTTGGCGGTGATCGTGAGCACTTCGCCCGCCGAGCTTGCGGTCAGATCCAGGCTGGGCTCGCTCTGGATCGCGCCGGCGATGATCGCGGCGACCTCGTCGGCGCTTCCCGCGCCGCTGACGTCGAGGACCACGTAAGTCGGATTGCCAAGCGGGTTTCCGTCGCCGTTGTAGTCGAACTCGAAGAAGACCGGGTCCGTACCGTCGTCGACCGAGAACCACTTGCCCTCGAGAGCCGCGACCGGGGCTACGGCAAGAATCTCCAGCGTACCCTCGGGCACGTAGGCCGGGGCGTTCGGATACGTCTGGATCAGCTCGGGATCCGAGAGAATCTCGCGGACCACGTACGTTCCTGCGAAGAGCCCGGTGAACTCGTAGCGGCCGGTTTCATCGTCGTCGGGCGTGGCCAGATTGTCCTCCGCCGTAAACATGCCCGGTTCGAGGACATTGAACTGGTCGGTGTCGCGGACGCCGTTGTCGTTGAGGTCGAGGTAGACGAAGATCCCGGCCATTCCCGGCTCCGCTTCCACCGGGGTGCCGGTGGCCGGATCGATCCGGAAGGAGTACTGCTCGATCTGCAAAAGATCGGAGAGGGTCGACGTGCTGTTCGGCCGCATCAGGCTGATGTAGTTCGTGGCGTCGCCCGCGTCGAAGCCGATCTGGGCGCCGAGCCCGCCGAAGCCGTCGGTCCCGCTGTCGCCGCCGGTGGTCCAATCCATCGAGATGTAGTCGAAGACGACGATGTCGCCCAGCGAGTCGTCATTCTCAATGTATAGCGTGAACGCGTTCCTCCGGGTATTTCTCATGTCCGTCAGGTCAACGAGGGGACTCTGCGCTGCGTCGAACTGCGCCACACCGTTCAGCGTAACGACCTTATCCTCCGCCGTTGCCCAGACAGCGAAGTCAGGCGGCACGATCACAGCATTAATGGCCGCCGCGATGGCGACAGCCACATCCTCGGGCGTGCTCGCGTTGTCGACATCAATCGCAATAGTCCCGAAAGAAACGCCGTCGCTCCAATTCGCATCGTCGGGGTTCTCGAACTCGAACGTCAGCGTGGGGCCGCCATCGCTCAACGTGAAACTGTCCCCGTCCGCGATTTGCGAGCCCGGAACGGCCAAGACTTGAACCACCGTTCGGTCGAAGAAACCCACATCTACCCAATCGATCTGGACGAAGGGATTGTTGCTGGCGGCGCTGGTTCCCTTCGTCATGCTGACTTCCCCACCCGCGTTACCGTTGGTGTCGACTCGGGTGTCCACGTCGGCCCAGAAGGGCGCCACGATGGGCGGAGACGTCGGCTGCCCGAACCCCTGAGGAATGAACCTGCCCAGCGCGTTTTCAAAGGTGATGTTGCCGTTGTTGTTGACGAAAAACTGCGTGTACGTGTTGCCGAAGAACTCGAAGGAGAAGCCCAAATCGAGCAGGCCCGAGGAAAGGTCGTCGTTGGGCACCACGTCTGTGTAGAGTTGACCGTCGCTGTCGCGGCCCGACATTAGCACCTGCGCTCCCGATCCGAACGGCGCCAGCGAGACGGGGTCGATCCGCGTGGAGGTGCCCTGGATGTCCCAGACGCCGTCGGCGTTGCGGTCCTCAAACTTCCAACCGCTGATCAAGGCGTCGCCCACCACGATCGAGAACTGGTAGTCCTCGACTTCGCCATCGGGATAGAGGCCCATGTACGACGGGTCCACCGGGGCCTCGCTGGTGAATCGGAACCGGGCGAAGCTGGTGACCGGATTGAGCCCCTCGGGCATCTCGACCGCCACCTTCTGCCACCAACGCCCGCCATCCAAAACGAAGCTGGGATCACCGGGAAGAAGAGGCTGCGCGAGGATCGACGTGTTCACCAGGAAGTGCTCGTTCCAGACGTTGCTGTCGGCGTCGGTGAAGGAGCCGTCCCAGTCGCCGCTGTCGTCGAAGTCGGCCCAGGCGTTGAGATAACCGTTCCACGAAGCGTCTACGTAAACCCAGTTCCCCGTCCCCGCCTTGAGCTTTCCGAAAAGCGGATCGGCCGGATCAAGGGCGCCGATGCGGATGCCGTCCTCGTCGGAAAGGTTGTCGAGGTCGTCGCCCGTGGCGTTGGCGTCCCAAGCCGCATCGAGCTCAACGTCGATCAAGGCTCCCAGGTTGATGGGAGGAGCGTACCCGTGCCGGGCGCCGTCGTCGGCTTCGAGCGTGGGGTAGATGCCCGCCGGGGCGTCGCCGAAGTCGAGCGCCGCCTGCACGATCAGCACTTGGTAATCCTCGACCTCGCCGTCCAGGGCCGGGCCGACGCCGATCTCATCGTAGAATTTGAGACCCGGCGTCGTGCTCAGCCGGAATCGGGCAATGGTGTTGCCCGGCTTTGCCGTCCAGGGCACGTTGATTTCCACAATATCGGTATTGGCCACGATGCCGTCGTTGTCGTGGTCGAGCTGATAATTGGTGAGCACCTGCTCCCCGAGCCCGGCGAAACTGCCGTTCTGATCGAAGTCTATCCACGCCTGCAAGTAGGCGCCCACGATCGACGAGGTCACCTGAAGCTGGACTGCCGGGATGTAATCTGCTGTACCGAAGATGTAATTGCCGGCGGCATCAAATTCTTGACCGGCGCCTGCGATGAAGGTGCCCGGGGGAAGAACGGTAATGCCGTCTTCATCGTTGACCAGGGTGTCGACATCGTCCCCGGTGGCATCCGGAGTGGGCTGGCCGTCGATTTCATCGTCGACGCCGAAGCCCAGGTAAAGGCCGTCGATCTTGTGGCTCGGACCATCCGGGCGCACCGGCCCGATTCCGTCCCAGATTCTGGTCAGGTAGCTGTTCGGGGCGTCGCCGAAGTCGCGCAGGGCGGTCACGATCCCCAACTGGTGGTCTTCCACCTCGCCGTCATCGGCTTCGCCCGTGGTCGTCAGCCCCCCAGTGCTCGAAAAGCGGAAACGGCCCCAAGTGTACACGTCGATCCCTTGGGTCTGGGCCTGATCCACGACGAGGAAGAAAGAATTCTCGCCCTCCGCAAGCGGGATCGAGACCCCATCGTACTCCTGCTCGCCGTCGCCCGGATCGTCGTCCCACGACAGGCCGTCGTTATCCAAATCGGTCCAGACGTGCAGCTTCTCGTCGGGCTGCCAGGCCCCGTCGGCGTCATAGTCAATCCAGGCGTCGAGGTATCCGTCGCCGCCGGTGGCCGTCACGGTGAAGCCGATGTAGTTGGTCGGGTCCTTGACCAGCAGACCGCCGATCACCAAGCCGTCATCGAACTGGTCGCCGGTGCCGGTCTGCTTCGAGTCCGACTCGCTGTTGACCCTAGCGCCGAGCGAGTAGCCCGGCAGCACGACGTGGCGGGCCCCGTCGGTCGCCAAGAGCGACGGGTAGTTCGGCGGCGCGTCGAGGAGATTCCCGTCGTCCGGCGCGTCGCCGAAGTCGAGCCCCGAAAGCGAGATCAAGAAGCGCGTCCTGGTCCACACGGGGCCGTCCGTGTGGTTGGGCTGGAGCAGGTTGCCTGCCAGGTCCCGAATCGTCTGGTTGTCCAGGATGACTGTGTAGGTGCTTCCCTGCGACCACACGCCGGCCGCCGGGGTGAGCGTGATCACGTCGTTGACCGAGTTGTAGACGAAGAAATAGTCGAGTTGCTCAATCAGCGGCTGGGGCGGATTGGGAAGGACCAGCTCGTCCACCGATGCCAGGTTCTGGTAAACCCACACCGTCGGTGCCACGACCGTGCGGTCGGCGATGCCGACGCCGGTGTCGCGGAGTTGGATGGTGAACTGGTTCAGCGTCACGCCGACCACGGAGACCGTGTGCTGCTGAGGGGACCGGTCGACACCCGCCTCGTTGTCCAGCGGGTCGATGAGCCAGGCCGTGGGCCCCTTGAAGTCCACCCGGTCGATCGCCCCGCGGTCCTTGTCGGCGCTCAACCCGACGCCCCCGCCCGGGTTGCCCGGGTCGTCCTTGCGCTTCTGGCCGTAGAGGTCCAAATTCGGCGCGAGGATCGGCGACAGCGGAATGCCGATCGGATTGAGAATCGCGTTGAAAAAGCCCTGGCGTTCCTCCAGTGAGTCGACCGCGCTATCGACCGCCCGGTTGGGTTGGGCGGCGGAGCCGGGCGCCAGGTAGAAGTTCTCGCCGGCGGGGTTGACGAACAGCGGCTCGCCGGCGGCGAGCGACCGGGCGAAATCGCCCACGCCCATGCCGACGACGTTCTGGTTGTTCCTCTGGTAGACCGTGCCGCTGATGACCGTGCCCTGGGCAACCGAGCCGGCGTCGACCGACACGCCCACGTTCAGGTTGGCAACGATGTTGTTCAACAGCGTCGGGCTGGCGTTGTTCTCGACCCGGATACCGGTGCCGGCCGGGTTGGTCCCCTTGGGGCCGTAGATCGTGTTGTTCACGATGCGCCCGAAGGGCACCGCGCCGTCGGGCTCGCCCAACTGTCCGCTGAAGCGGATGCCGCCGATGCCGCTGAAGGCGACCAGGTTGTTCTCGATCATCACGCCCGTCACCAGGTCGTTGGGGACCTTGATCGAGCGGCCGGAGCCCGGGTGCGGATACTGGGCCCCCGTGTCGCGGCTCGAAGGGGCCACCACGATGCCGTACTGCCCGGAGTACATCACCGAGTTCGCCTCGATGATGATCTGGCCCTTTTCACGCACGAGGTTGGCGTCGCCGCTGTCCCAACCTTCGACGTAGTAAAAAACGCTCTGGACATCGACGGTAGCCTGCACGTCGCCGACGATCGCTACCGCGCCCGTGAGGTCGATGCGGTTGCTCGTCTCGCGGTCGCCGGACATGCTGTCGATGTACTTGGCGGTGACGTTCAGCTTGCCGTCCTGATACGCCTGATTGATCGCTTGCCCGACCATGATGCTCAGGTTGCCGGCATCCTCGGTGGAGTTGAAGTAGATGGCGATCTTGTCGTCGCCCCCACCGCCGCGGATGACGTCGTCGAGGAAGACGAACGTCTGGCGGTTGATGCCGTCGTAGATCTCGAATTCCTGGCCGTGGTAGATCTCCCCGGCCGCCGGCACCATGATCGTCCAGCCCTCGGCAAGGCGGTCGTTCGTGTCGAACGTCCGCGTGATGATGTTGACGGGGAACGGCCCCAGGTAGCTGCCGTAAGTGGTGCCGGTGCGGACCTCCAGTTGGTAATCGCCCACCGTGATGATGGGAAACTCGCCGAAGTCCAGGTTGGGCAGCCCGTACTGCGAGAAGTCGGTGCGGGCCCCGTCCGCGCCGGCGTTGGTGATCAGCTCGCCGCGTTCGGCGAAGCCGATGATGATGTCGTCGATGTAGAAGCCTTCGTGGCGGTTGTTCTGGCCACGCTCGAAGAGGTTGAAGCGGTTGTTGGTGCGGGTGCCGCCGTAGTTCTTCCATGACGGGTTGTCGACAGGGCTCCCCGAGGGCTTTGCGAACGTAGGGGGCGTACGCAGCGACTCGCTGTAGCCGAGCTGGCCCACGCCGGAGGCGGTATGCGCCTGGAGGTCCATCACGCCGTCACTGTTAGTGTCGAGCCGGATAATGGGACCGTCGTAGTTCAACAGCACCAGCCCCGAACTCCCGCCGGCAAAGAAGCTGACCGGGCCGTTGAGGGTCGCGACCTCGCCGGCCGCCGAGGCCCCGAGGTCCAAATCGGTCAGGCTTCCCGGCGTGCCCGCCGCGTTGACCGCTTGAGCGATGGCGTCGGCCACGCCGATGGCGTCGGTATTCGGAATGCCTTGCAGATCGACGATGACCCTGGTCGCGTTGACCACTTGCGGCCCCAACCCCGTTCGCTGGAACTCAAACGTAACCGTGCTGTAATCGCCTCGCTGAGTCACGGCGCCGATGAGGAAAGTGCGGCCGTTGGGCAGTGCGCTCGGCGCCAAAGCCTGGATCCGGTCGGGCGCCGTGGTGTCGACAAACCCCGCGACGCCGTCGTTCAGGTCCGTCCACCGCAGGAACTGCTGGTTGACCACCTGGGTGATCACCTCGGCGACCTCCCTCTGCGACACGTCGCCGGTCAGCGGCACGCGCGTTCTGCCCGGCGTCACGGTGCCCGGCGCGTCGCCCTGGATGATCACAGCGGCGCCCCCGCTTTGAGTGACGTCGACCGCTCGGGTAAGGAAGATGCGCGTGGCCGTGGTGGCGCCGAAGGCGTTCTGGTCGGAAGCGTCGTCCAGGACCGTAGCGATATCGAGAACGCTTCCGAGGATGGCGCTCCGGATCTCCTGGGCAACGGCAACGGTGCTCATGTTGTCGTTGATGGACACGGCGCGGAGGGTCGGCGACTCCACAACGTCGGAGTTCTTGTCGAACTCGAACCTGACGGTATTGGCGCCGTCGTCGATCTCGAACCATTCGCCGTCGCCGATCGTCCGCCCGGCGGTGTTCGGCATCACCAGCGAGTATCCCAGGTCGAATTCAAAGACCTGTTCGCGGTCCGGGTTGAGAGTCCGATCGACAATGGTGAACGTCTCGCCGTCGATCAGCCAGGTGGCCGGCACGGCGGCCAGGTACGCGTGATCCTCGTTATTGATTTCCATGTCGCTGGCGGTGCTGAAGTCGAAACGCAGGCGGAGGTTGTCCAGCCCGGCGTAGCGGCTCAGGTCGACGCGGGCCTGGCGCCAGGTACCCGCCCGGAAACCGTTGGAGTCGACGATCTCGTCGACGATGCGGTCGGGCTGCCTGGCCGTCTGCATATCCCGCTCGATGCCGTTTTGGTAGTCGGCCCGCAACCCGCCGTCGTCGATGTCGGTGTTGGTCGCGATCATCTCCCAGCTCGCGCCGTCGTTGGAGATGTAGACTCTCGTGCTGTCGTAGTTGAGCGTGCCTTCCGTCTCCGCGAGGTAGGTGAAGTAGAGGACGGGCTCGTCTTGCGCGCTGTATCCCTGGAGACTGAACGTGTTGGTGCTGAACGTGCCGTAGGCGCCGCCCGGCAGGTTGTAGCTCCAGTACGCCTCTGCGTCGCCGACGGCTGAATTCTGGCTCGTGTCGAAGTTCCACGCCCCCGGCTGGGCAACCATGTACGCACCGGTAAGGAGGTCGCGGTCGACGACGTCGCCGCTTCCCGGATCCTCCAGGCCGAAGTACATGCTGTAGTCGCCGGGGACGCGGTAGAAGAGTTCGCCGCTGCGGGTCTGGTCGTCGGTCTGCTCCACGCCGTGGCCCGCGTCGGCCCACCGGTTCCGGGTCATGTGCCAGAGGTTGTAGTCGATGGGCGAGAAGTCGACGCCGCGGACGCCGGTCAGATTGCCGCCCCCCGGGTTCCCCTCCAACTGCAACCGGTCCGCGGAATCCTCGAAGACCGGCCGTAGGTTACCGTCCGAATCCAGCGCGTAGAGATGGCCTGTCAAATCGGTGGCGAACAACGTGTCGGCATAGCGGCCCCCTTCCACGTTCAGGGGACCGGCACTGAGCCCGCTGAACTGAATCGCCGTGCCGTCGTATTGGACTTGCGTGATGAAGTTCAATTGCGGGCCGCCGCCGACGTTTCGCCGGATGTAGTTGTAGTTGTCTGTAGGACTGACGGGGGAGAAGCCCCAGGAACCGCCCGAGTGCGTGGCCGATTGCCAGTTACTTACCCCGTACAATCCACCCGTATCGCTGACGGCGAACATCTGGCCGCCCACGTAGGCCATGCCGGTGATGTTGCCGCCCACGCCCGCGCCCTCGATGTTCAGTGTGGGAGCGGTAGAGCCGAGACCGGAAACCGGGGTGGTGGTGTTGACGTTGGTCAACTCGACCGTCGCCCCACGCCAGGAGGCCACCACGTTGAACGCCCCGCTGTTGATCGCCGTGGTCATGGCGCCGGCCACCGTGATGTCGGTATCCGCGGCCGTCACCGGGATGGCAATGCGGCCGGCGGTGACGTCCGGCGCGCCGGTCCGGTACGTCCAGTTGGCCGTCAGATTGAATTGCGTTAGACTGCCGGGGTCCCACGCGGCCGGGAGTCGCGTGTTGAGGAACGAGACGCGGTCGCCGGGGCTCTGACCGTTCGCATCCGGAGCGCGGTACGCGTAACCCGTGCGGATGCTGCTGCCGAGGCCAATCAGCGTGGCATTCATCTGCGCGTTGTACTGCGTGGCGAACTCGACACCGGTCCAGGTCTCTTCGAACGAGATCGCGTTGCGGCCGCCGGTCACGATGTAATTGCCGGAGATGGTCACTTCCGCCGCACCGCCTTCCACGTCGGCATACCCGGGATTCCCCGCCCCGGTGAACTCGTTCTCCAGCGAGACCCGGTTGCCGACCGCCGTGGCGATGAACGAAGTGTTGGCGGAGATCGCCGTGGCCAGCGCGGAGGCAATCGCACCCAGGCTCATGCCCGGATTGACCTGGATCACCGCGGTGGCTCCGGTAGGTACGCCGGGGACCGTGGTGTCGTCAAAGGCAAATCTGGCGTCGGTCGTGGCGGACGTGTGAATCGTGACCACGTCGAAGTTCAGATTGCTGGAGCTGTTGATCTGGATCACCGGACCGCTGCTGAACTCGAACTCATACGGCGTTCCGGTGAGGTACTCCTCCAGGCTGAACCAGTCGCCGTCGCGCAATCCCGACGGGGTCCCGGCCGGGGCGCGATACTCGGTCCCGAAATCGAACTCGAACGGCTGGGACGCGCCCAGGTCGTCGTATACCCTGAACCAGTCGCCGTCCTCGATGTCGCCGGCCTGGTTGGCGGGAGGCCCGATGAGGTTATAGGGCGCCACGATCTGCGTGGCGTAGGACGAAATGATCGTCGGCGCAGAGTACAATTGGCCGACCGGCACGATGTTGCTGGTCAGGCGCGCGCCGTCGGGGTGTGGCGTACTGGGGACCCACGGGTGATTGACGGCCGTGCCATTGCTGTCGAGCAGGTACACGAGGTTGTGGCCGAACTGAACGGGGCCGACCTCGTTCACGTTGCCCACCGCGAGCGAAAACCGGCCGCGAGATCCGGTGTTGTTCGGGTCGTGCACCAGCGCCTCGAACTCGACGCCGTTGTAGTAAGCCGCACGCAGCGCAGTGGGAGTCGCGGGGTCGATTTCATAGACGATGATCCCCGTCGACACGGAGGTGACGTAGTTG
>JBDRTC010000612.1:0-2769 GCA_043824335.1 Planctomycetota bacterium
CCTTCGGCTACCTCGCGACCAGGTATTCCGCCCGGCGTTTTTCAAGTAGCTCGAACTCGGTGGCCACAAGTCTTGCACCGTAGTCCTTGAGAGCGATCAAATGCAACGTGTGGCAGATCTCAACGGCTGGCAACGCAGTCTTTTCACTCCCACCATAGAGCCCCCAGCTTCGCATCCTCCCTGGTTTGAAGAATCGATTATCCCGATGTAAGGCCCCGGTCTTCCTAAATGACGTAAGTCATTGTAGAGTAAAGCGGACGGAGTTTCTAGGAGGGACAGGGGGGACAACGTTATAATGGCCAACATTCGGAGCCTGGAAATGCTGCAGGCGGAATCCAAATGGGGAACATCGGGTAAGGAGACGGCGATGCATCGATTCGCCCCGGTATCCTGTTGTGCCGTGGTTTGTTCGCTGCTCTTGAGCGGGGCACTGGCCGCATCGAATGCCGTGGAAAACGACAAGGACCGGAACGACTCGAAGCCCCGTCCCAACGTGCTGTTCCTCTTAAGCGACGACCAGCGTCCCGATACGATCGGCGCGCTGGGCAACGAGCACGTCCGGACGCCGCATCTCGACGCGCTGGTCCGCCGCGGCACCGTATTTACCCGGGCCGTCTCGGCTTATCCCCTCTGCTCGCCGAGCCGGGCGGAAATCATGACCGCCTGCAGCGGATTCCGCACCAGGATGCGGGGCAACGCCGGAATGCGCTCCACCACCAAGGAAAAAATCGACCTGGTCACCTGGGCGAAGACGATCGAGAGCGCCGGCTATCACACGTGGTACGTCGGCAAATGGCACAACCTGGGCCGCCCCAGCGAATGGTTCGCTCAGATCGGTGGAAGCTGATTCACTACCCCAAGATCGGCAAGTACCAGCTCTTCGACCTGGCCGAGGACCCTCACGAACGAAACGACCGGGCGGGCAACCCGGCACATGCCGGCGTGCAAAACCGGCTCCGTTTGCGCCTGGAGGCCTGGCAGCACGAGATAGGCGATCCGCTTGCACCCGGCGATTAGTGCAAGGAAAAGTGAAAGGAGACGATTGATGCAATACCTCAAAACACTCGTCATCCTCGCCTCCGTCGGCTTCCCGGGCATGGCCGCTGCCGAGCAGCAGGGCCAGGCGGAGCGACCAAACATCATCCTGATCGTCTGCGACAACCTGGGCTACGGCGACGTCGGCTGCTTCGGCTCGAAACTGCACCGCACGCCCCACATCGACCGGATGGCAGCCGACGGAGTGCGTTTCACCGACTTCTATATCACGAGCGGCGTTTGCACCGCAGTGGTCCAAAACCCAACACCGCGCGCGCCTGAACCCTCTTTGTTGCCTTTGAAAACCGAAAGTAGCCGAAGTCGTGAGACTTCGGTCGATCGGTAGGTATCCTGGTCCACCGATCTTTTCACCGCGCAGGTCGCCACGCAACCCGCTGCGGCACCGCATGTTATGATAGCATCTGCAACCAGGCGGAGCTGTCATGTCCACGAACCAAGAAACGCCCAGGATCCCCCTGCCCAGAGGCTGGAAGCAGCACGTTCGGTCGGCCGTACTGCATGTCATCGCACAGTAGTTCGTCGCGTCGGACCAAGTTAGCGAATCCACTGGTCGGTTGGGGTCGCCGGTGAAGTGGCTGGGATTGGTGCCCATCACCGCCAGATACTCCGCTTGGGTCACTTCATACTTCCCCATCCAGAACCCGCGGCTGATAATTACCGACGTCTGGGGACTCTCGTCGGGATACCGGTCCACTTCGTTTGTCGGGCTGCCCATAAGGAACTTTCCCGGCGGGATGAACACCATGTTTGTCGGGGCTTCGGTTTCAGCCGCGTGGTCAGACTGTTGACCCGTTTTAGACGCTGACTTGTCGGGACTGGCCGGCAATGGTTGTGTCGATCGCGCGTCAATTTGCGAGCGAGTCGGCCCTTCTTTGCGTGCCGAGCTGGCCAGCAGTCTCGCGAGTCCGGTGTGATAGTCCCAACAAGTCGTCGCGCGTGAGACACGTCAACAAAGGACCCTGCCTGGCACACTCCCGTGGGGGGCATAGTCTTGCCGCGGATGACGCCGGAGTCCGCCCGGTCTTGGAGCATTCGGCCAGGTTAAATCGGGGCAAACTCTGCGCCGGTTTCTGCCTGACCTTATCGGTCGGCAGGAGCGTCTCACGGGCCGTCCTTAGCCGGAGCATTGACCGTGGGCATCGAAGACCAGTGGCGGGAGCATCCGCACGGGTTTCCGGGCCGCTGGCGGGAACTCCTGCAACTGGCTCGCAAGCGGCTGCCCGACGGTACCCGGATCATGTACGACATCAATTTCACCGACGACAGCTTCGAGGCTGAGGGCATCGTGGAGGTCGGGGGTGAGCTGGCACGCTGGAAATACCGCCTGGCCGACCTGGCCGTCAACGCGGGGCCCCGCAATTGCTCGCACGTTGTACGGGCCACGCTGCGCCAGCCCGGCACTGGGGAGGCAGACAACAGCCAGAACCCCGCCGATGAGCAGGACGGCCGCGCTGGGCCAAACGCGTGCACCGGGGTGGGACGCGCGCACGGGGGCTTGCCCATGTCGAAGCCTGCTGATGTTGGGGCGTTGCGTCACAACCGTGGCTTCCGGATTGCCGCGCCTAATGCTCCACCCGGACCAACGGCCCGCTCGTTCCGCCTCAGCATGGCGACAGAATTGCCTGTCCCCACATCGCGGCGCGGCGCGGCTTTACACGCTCGGAGTTCAAGTGATATGCAGCACCATCGCGTCTACTTGTTTCGTCCTTTCAG
>JBDRTC010000613.1:0-6868 GCA_043824335.1 Planctomycetota bacterium
CGAATCCCGTGACTTCGCCATCTTCGCAACCCTCGTCGTTTCGGTGAAATTCTCGAAAGCCCACCCTTCCAAGATATCACCCCACACCAGACGCGCTGGTTGCAACGGTCGCCGTGTAACGCAGGACTGTTACCCCTCAGCCGAGTTTTATGAACCTACGCCATTCTCGCGTCCTCGCCCGCGTAGGAAATCGTCCATTTTATCCCGAGGAAGGGCCGCGGACCAAATGACGCAAGTCCTTGATAGCAAAGGAGGACGGAATTATTGACAGGGACAGGACTGTTGCTGTCCTTCGGTATCCTGTTAGACTCAATGGGAAGATCCACCTTTCATCGCGGCCCACAAACGTGCATAAAGAAGACGGTCGCTGTCGGCCTTTGCATAGTACGCAGGATCGTGAACTGTGTTTGCCAAGCCTTGACTGAGCACGAGTGAGTGAGTTTGATTAGGCGAAGCGTTCTCAAAGGAACGCCGCACCCCGTCTGGGAACTCGGTTGCCGCCTCTTCCACCGGCCGACCGCTGCTCGGGCGAAATAGAAAGGAGGGCTCCGATGAACAGGTCGTTGATTTGTTGTGTGCTGTTGACGACAGGGCTCATCGCTTCGCTGCCGCGCGCCATGGCTCAGGGGGATCTCGACCAGTTGGTGGTGATCAACCCGGGCATCTGGCACGTCTGGTTCGACGAGCAGCCCAGCCAAGCCATTGTTGATCACTTCAGCGAGGATCACTCGACGGGCAACAGGCAGCCGCAAGAGGCCCGCGTTGTTCAGTCGCTAACCGTCGTCCGGGATCCGTCCACAGGCAAGTACAGGGAGAAGCCCGTCTGGCTGCTGAACTTCCACTGGGATCGGATGATCACCGGTGCTATGGAGCGGGGAACTCCAGTGTACGTGACTGTCGAGCCGGGTATCAGCATGTACCAGGCCCAGAAGCGACTCCACTCGAGAGATCTGACACCGGAGCAGGTACGGTGGCTCGAGCAACATTCCTTCTCGGGCGGCACGCTGGGCGCCAAAGAGAACCATCAGCGGATTATCTATGTCCACCTTGGAGTGATCGATCTGCATCCCGATGCGGAGGTCGCGACGTTCATTCACAGTCAGTCGGGCCCAAACCTCGTCGCAGCACTAAAGTCCACGGACCCGAAGACTCGCAAGAAAGTCGTCGAGAGCCTTGGTACTATCGTCTACTTTGATCCCGCTTACACGGCACCGCTTGCCCAGTTCGTTGCCCAGAACATTCCTTTCAATGAACGGCTCTACGAGGCGAAAACGGGACATCCGCTGGAGCTTGCCGTCAAGCAACTGACTCGCACGGACCCGCGCGAATGGGACGGGATGCACTACTTGGATTGGGTCAACGCGCCCGACCAGGAAACCGATGAACTGCTTGCGGACGTCGCCACTATTTATCTTCGTTCCGAGGGAACGGTCTCGGCGGCTGACGTGAAGCAGTGGGCCCAGCGTGTCGGGGCCGAAGCGATCTTTGGTCCAAGCGAAGTCGGCGCTCTTGCCGGGGAGGCAGGCACTACGAACGTCAGCACACGGAGCGGGACTCCCGTGCTGGACCGTAGCGGTAATCCGGTCGGCGGGCAACCTTGGGCGAAGAGAATCAAGAACCACAACTACCCGGAGATCAACGACATCGCCTTGCGGCTGATGCTCGACCCGGGGGCCAGCGAAGTGGCACGCGACGCCGTGCAACTGAACCCCGCATACGCCAGCCAGTACTTCCAAAATCTGACCACGCTCAAGCCAGTCGCGGGTTTTGAGCCTGGGCTGGACGATGTGGGCGGGGCTTCGACCAGACTTCGGCAAGTCGAGAACGTACCCGTCTGGGACGGTGCGACGGGTTCTGCCGAACACATCGCCGCTGAGGCGGTCAACGCCATAACGGGCTCCGGCAGACGAACCGTGGTGATCGATTCCTCGGGGCAAGACCAATTGGCACAGCAGGTGGCCCAACTGATTCACAGCGGGGGCTACACGGTACTAGGGGGCGCCGGGCTCGATAACGCGGTATCTCAGGCCGTAGCCGGTGAGAAGATGAACGCGGCCGTGCTGAAGCTTGCCGGGGATCCTGCCGGAGAGGGCGAGGCCTCGGCCGAAGGGGCCAAGGAGACGCTACCCAGCCAAGAGCTTGAGACCATCCCCCACTCCGTGATCCACTTCCGCACCAATTCGCGCGACTTTCTGAGGACCAAGCAGGACCTGGACGACCACCTGCGAAGTAAAGTGGAAGCGGAGAAGGACAAGCCTCAGGTCGGTGTGTCGATCCGCCCCACTGAACCGGACGAAGCCGACCCGGGTTCCGGGGAAGGCTGGAGCATCCAACGCGACGGCGACAGCAATTGGCACAATGTGCGGCACGAGAGCTGGAGCCACTCTGAACTGGTTTACGACGGGAACTATAGCCCGAAGCCGGTCGAACGGGTCCCGGCAGCAATAGTTAATGCTCACCGGATCGTCGATGCAGTCAAAGAAAAACTCGCGGAACTCGACGCCGGAGGAGACGACAAAGCACAAAACGGCCAGTGGGGTAAAGGGAAGAAGGTGGTCGTGGGCGGCGATCAGGAAGACCCGTGCGTTAAGAAGGTCGTGGCCGAACTGACGGAGGCCGGATGTGAGGTTATCCGCCGGGATTGCACGGGCATGTCTCGCGAAGAGGCGATGCGAGCGGTGGCCAAAAAGAAGCGAGAGGTGGGAGTTGACGTGGCTGTGGCCATCGTCTATGCGCCAAGAGACAAAGACAACGACGAGAATCCTGACAAGGATAATGGCTGGAGGATGTGGCGGCTACTGGTACCCGTACCCGATACGAAGTACCGGCCACCGGCAAAGAACAAGGAACCTATTCCCGAGGAGGAGGAAGATAAGGTCGTCGTGCGACGGCCGCCGGATCGCGTTCCCGTACCGGTTGCCGTGGGTTTAGCCGCCGACCCAAACAGTCCCGTTTCCCAGCGGCTGGCTGCGATCGCGCAGGGCCTTCGGCAAAAGGAGCGGCAGCCGCATATCCTCGACACAGCGCGGGCCTTGCGCCGGACGGAAGAGAATCCCCCCCAATTAAGCGTTAGCCTTGAGGCGTTCTGGGTGGAGCAGTCCAGCTTGTTGGCTGGATTGACGGACTTCGAGCAGCAGTACGACTATTTGCGTCGTTCCATACTCTCCCGCCGGGCATCCATTGCGCGGTCACCCGACGTCGCCCAAGTTCGTTCGCAGCTAAGCAGATGGCAGCAATCGCATCTGCACTTGTACCGGGAACTTGTTGGCGCAATCGATCGCATGGACCTCCGCTTGCAGCCGCCTGATATTGCGGAAGAGTTGCAGCGCGTCCAGGCAGAGCATGAGCGTTTGCAGGATCTCTTCAAGCAGATCGTAGCCGATGATCATCCGTCGGCTCAACTCCCCGATCTGACAGACCTTGTGCAACAACTCCAGTGGCGGCACCACTTGCTGCAGCAGTCGCAGAGCCGGAATATCGAGCGACTTAACCTCTACATACAACGGTCAGTGCTGAATCGGCAGCTTGAACAGACACAGCAGCAGATGGCAACGGCGCACCAAGGTCTGGCGCAAACGCCGCTGTCGGTGACGTCTGTGCCGTTGTCCGGCTCCATGGACGCACTTGGCGCGCAGATGACGCGGCTTCAGAACGAGTTGGACATGCAGTCCGTCATCGATCGGCCTTGGGCGCTTCCGAACCAGATGCACGGTTTGCAGCGCGAGTTGGCAACCGTAGAAGACGCACTTCGCAAGGAGCAACTCGGCAGCCGGTCGGCGTCGCTGGGAGACCTCGTTGAGCGGCTTCAGCGGGAGACCTTTCGTACTCAGGGACTATTCGAGCGAATACGGATCACCAACGACCCCGTGGCATTGCAGAACCGACTCGACACCTTTCAGCAGCACCTCGACGACACTCGGCAATTGCTCGGACAGGCAACCGCAGACGTCCGGCCAGACGCGCTGCGCGGCCAACTCAGTGGCTTGCAGCAGCAGCTTGCGCGCACGCAGTATGCCCTGGAAAGAAATCCCTTTGCCGTGCAGGGGCCTCAACTTGGTGATAACTTGACGGGGCTGCGTCGGCAGTTGACGGAAATCAACACCCTGATCAATCGGAGCGATGCGCATGCAGGTGCTGCGGCACTCGCCGGGCGCGTGGCTTCGCTCGATGAACAGCTGGCCCGCACTGAAAATACGCTTCAGGAGACGTACACGGCGTTGCGCCCGGCTGCCGTGGACTGGCAGATGTCGGGCTTGCAGCGCCAGTTGGCGAGAACTCAGCCGCTGCTCGGGCAGGATTACACGAAGGTCCAGCCCCTGGCGATTCATGCTCAGATGAGTCAACTTCATTCCCGCTTGGACCGGATTCAGCAGTCGTTGGCCCGTCCCACGCCGGAATGGGCCGCCACGACCGACCTGCAAAGCGGAATCGCCGGCTTGCAGCAGTCCTTGAACCGCACTCAGACGTTGCTCGATCAGGGCCAGTGGCGGTCTCAGCCGGCAGCCATGAAGGAGCAGATGAGCGGACTGAACCAACAGTTCGGAAGCATACAACATTCGCTGGCGATGAGCCGGTCGGTGCTACAACCGCTTGTGCTGCAGACACAGGCGAACAGTCTGACACAACGACTGGATCGATTGGGACGGTTGCCTGAAAGCGGACAGTCGGCGCTCCAGACAACGGCACTTCGTGACAATATGGCCAAGCTGCAGATAACTGCCCTGCGCGACCCTTCGGCGGTTAAGTCCCCGAAAGTTAGTGAAAGCCTGTTATCGCTGCACCATGGCCTCGCCAACAACTTGCACCGGCTAGACCAGCGCTTGTCATCAGCACACGCTCAGGATCTTGCCCCACAAATGCGGGTGATTGCTGTTTATGATGGCTTGGCGGCAGAGCACCTACAGAGCAGCCGTGCCGCGTTCCGAGTATGTTTCACTGAATTGCAGGGATCCTATGAGAAGCCGCAACGGAACGGGACGCTTCTGATCCGGTTTCACTCTCAACAGATATCGAGCAGCCCTTCTGCGGATTTCCGGACTCTCGTTTTCGAACACTCGAATCAGTTTGTGTGCAAGCTTGGCGGGTTCGGGCGCGACATGGTCGAGCATCGCGGCAGCCTGAATCCGAATCATCTCATCATCGTCTTTCAGGCTCTCAATCAGTGGGGAGATAGCTGCCTCTTCTTCGCCGGCGATTTCCGTCAGGTACGCCAAGGCCAACATCCGCGATTCGGTCGTGGGATACTGGTCGTGCTGGCTCAGTGCCGAGATGGCCCACTTGTGCCGAGCGGTTTTCCACAGGGCCCAACTGACGTGAGCTCGGGCTTCCCCGTTGACCTCGCGGAGCAGTTCTTCAAGCGAGGGAACAGCATTCTTGGCTGCCGTTCCTATCCCAGCCAGACCAAATGCGGCGCTCGCCCGCAAATCGTCGTCCTTCTCCTGAAGCATGGCCATCAGCGCAAGCACGGCCGGCTCAGCTTTTGGTCCGATGTTTCCCAGTGCGGCGGCAGCGGAAGTGCGCAGCTCGCGGTTTTCGTCTTTCAGCATATTGCTGAGGTCCGGAACCGCCTCAGCCAGGTGATTCTGTAGTATCTGTTTCTCAGCGGGGTCTTCGATGCCGGCTACTTCCTGGGCAATGTGACCCAGCGCCACTGCCGCCTGCAAACGAACAGGTGGATCGCCGGAGGATAGCGTCTGGGCTATCACTTGGGGGGCCCATGCGTGTTGCTCGATCTGCCATAGAGCCCAGCCAACACTAATACGGGTTTCACCCAAAACGTGAGAACATGCTTGCTCCAAAGTCGGCACTGCCTCCTTGGCAGCCTCGCCAATTCCGGCAAGCGCCCCGACGGCGGCCAGCTGCACTTGCGGGTCGTCGTCTTCCAGGGCGTCGCATAGCGGCATCCTTGGCCAATGTTACCAAGACAGACACCGCTTTAGGTCCGCACTTGTCCAGAGCCTGAGCAACAGCGGAACGGATTCCTGAGTCTGAACTTCGGGCCGCCTCGGCCAGTGCATCAAAACCCTCGTCCCCTAACATCGTCAGAGCCTCTGCTGCCTCCGTTCGTGCGTGCATGTAACGCAATGAATCAACGAGTGCCGGCAAGGATTCTTCAGGAACCGTCTTGAGCGACATAAGACTCGATGCGGCGTTCCTTCGAACAAGACCGTCGCGGTCCCTGAGGGCATCAACCAGACACGGAACCGTGTCCTTACCCATTTTGTACATGCGTTGCGCTGCCTCGCGGCGTACATTGACGTTTCCCTGCGCGAGTGCCTGCTGCAACGCAGGCAGAGCCACCGGGCCCATCTCAGTCAGGCTCCTAACGGCATCCGATGACGTTTCGTAGACGAGCACCTGACCGCGAAGCTCTTCAAGCCGTTGGGAGGTTGCCGCGTCAACCGTCGGTTGTACCTGGTCACTGACCGCAGGCGACGATGGGAGAACAAGAACCGAAAAAAGAGCGAAAACATAAGGGGTCATATGGCTGTATGCTGCTCTCCTCATCCTCTTGTCCCTCCCAAAAACTCCGTCTGCCTTACCCTACAACGACTTACGTCCTCTGGGAAAACTGCGGCCTTACGTGAGGATAACCGATTTTTCAAACCAGAGAAGATCCGAAGCTGGAGATTCTGTAGCTGTAGACGCAGGGGCTTTCCGACGGACGGGACAAGAGAAGATGCATTTGGGCTCATCGGCCGCAAGAATTGGCTCTTCTTGGGCAGTGAAGCCGCGGGGCCACGAGCCGCCGTGCTGTACACGATCCTCGCCGGTGCGAAGCGGAATCAGAAGTGGGGGCGATCCGCTTCTGTCACCGGCAAGCCGAGATAGGGCTCCTACCAGAGGACCCTGACGCAAACCTTACGCT
>JBDRTC010000614.1:0-2603 GCA_043824335.1 Planctomycetota bacterium
CTCTTCTCAACGCCCGGATACAGGGCGTCTATCTCGGTCTGGATGACGAGGGTGCGTCCGAGCGCCGTAACAATGCGGCAATAGGTGCGGATGTCGTCAACCGCAAGATGGCGTTCCTGACGGTCTTTCAGCCACTTCTCGCAGACCTGGTAGCCGCCCACCTGATAGCGCCACATGGCTTCAGCCACAGGCGCGAAATACTGAGTCGCGTTGATGTATGCACGCTGTTCACCCGGCTCGTAGCGGAACCCGGCCTTCCTTCCCTTGCCGATGCGGCTATCGCCCTCGCCTTCGAACCGACAGGCAGGCGGGTCGAGTTCCGGGGAAGTGAGCAGATGCAGGGCGGTCATCCTTGCGCCCAAGGCGGCGAGCTTCTGAAACAGCTTCGCGTCCGCGGTGAACGGCACGCGCGGGAAATCCGTCCGCAGGAACTCGGCATACTTCGTGCGGTATGTGGGCGCGTACAGAACTGCATAGACGTAGTGGAAGATGTCCTCCGGCGTTGACTCGCGCCCGTACGCTTCGGTCAGGGCAACCACCAGCTTCGGGTTCAGGTTTGACTGCCGCTCCGAAGGCTCGTGATGGGCAAAGAGATCATCGGAGTCGGCGGAGGGGTATAGGTAGAGGGGAAAGAGGTAATTGGCTTCTTTTAGCGAAACCGAATGGTTTTGGATAAGGTATTGGGTACAGAACGCATGCTGAAAGCCAGAACCGATTTCAACATTTCGCGTCGTGCTAATCGCCAAGTTCTCTCCCGCCAGCATGTGACGCATGACTTCCGGGCGAGGCCTACAGATGAACCCACGCGAACGGCCGGTATAATAGGTATGGCGCACATCGAAGGGCCGGTAGAGAAGCGGTACAATATTTTCTCGCGTTGGCCCGGAATCCAGTAGGTCCTTCTGTGCCAGTGTCACCTTCCACTCTTGCGAGTCCTTGTCGAGTCTGTATCCTTGGCGGGCTAGTTCGGGGTCCATCCGGGAGAAAATGGTGACCGTCCTCCAGACCTCCTCTGGTGTCCAGCGCATTGTCAGCCCGTCGCGCGCGGTGAACAGGCCCACGCAGTTGACAGGGAACAGGTAAGGCAAGGCTGGGCAGTCCAGATACGCGTCCTCGAAACGGCTATCGCGTGGCACGAACAGATAGAACGGAGAACTGGGTTTCAACTCCCGCCATTCGGTGTGTTCCCGGACGTGGGCCTCGAGCCACTCATACTTTGCCTCCCTCAAGCCCTGCAGGTCGGCGTGATGCACGGCAGCGTCGCTCTTCTGTTGTCCACCGCGCTTGATGAAGAAGGCGATGGCGACGCCCTGCCGGATGTCGAAGACATTCTTATCGGGGCTCCCGTCGGGGCACGTCTCCTTCTTCAGGGAATTGCCGTGCAGGTCGAGGATGAAGATTTCGTCGAAGGTTTGCATCAGGCTCTGGCGCATGCCCCGGAACGTCGGGTTGTCGAGATATCCGTGGTTGGTGATCATCCCAACGACGCCGCATCCGGCCTGTTCGATCTTCCACTGGGCGAAGCGCAGGAACTTCACATAGTCGTCCTGGAGCCCCTTTGGATTCTTCTCGCCCAGAGGCCTCTCGTCCACAAAGAAATAATCTCTTATCAGACGCCCTATGAACGTTGGCTGCAAAATTCCGTTTATCTCACGATTGGCTTTGCAATCAATGGCCTCTGCGCCACCGCCTGTCTTTGGATTCCATCCGATGACATATTTGTCACCTTTCTGGATCTTACGCATCCGTTCACTTGGGTTGCTCGAATGCCCCGAATAAGGCGGATTGCCGAGAATCACAAGAATGGGAGTTTGCTTCTTGACGACGCCGGCAAGGCGGGATTCCTCCGCCAGGGCGGAAAAGCCCGGCAGGCGGCTTTGTTCAAGTTCTTCGTTGTCGAGCGTGTTCGTGAGGTAGAAGGGGACACGCTCCTCGTCCGTCAGGCGGTGGCCGAGTTCTTCGAGGAAGAAACCCATCTTGAGGTGCCCGACAGCGTAGGGGGCCATCATCAACTCGAAGGCGTAGAAGTTCTTGAGGACGTGCCGCCGAACGAAGTCCTCGCGACCACCGCTGCCGTACTTGGCCTCGAACTCGGCGACGGCCTGCTGCGCGGCGCGGGCAACGAAGGTCATGGTGCCCGCCGCCGGATCAAGCAGTGTCACGCCGTCAGAAGCCAATCCATCGCGTTTGCCGAATTCGGTCTTCAGGAGGCCATGCAGCGAACGCACGATGTAGCCGACCACCGGTTCTGGCGTGTAGTAAACGCCGCGGCGCTCGCGCTCGGCGGGGTCGTATTGCGCGAGGAATGTCTCGTAAAAGTGAACGATGGGATCACTTCCCTTGCCTTCGTGGTAGTAGCGGTCGAGGATGCCGGGCGCGTCGGCCACGGCCAGGACTTCGGCGATGTCGTCCACGCACCAGGCGAGTTGCTTGGGTAGATCGTCGAGCGAGATGAAACGGAACAGGTGGCGGAGGACACCGATCGTGTGCGGGATGTTGTCGTAGGCCGTGCGGCGGTTGAAGCCGTCCCCGGCCCGGGTCCGGGCGGCAAAGAGGCCGTAGGTAATGGTCTGGGCGAAGAGATCGGCGAAGTCCTCAGGTGT
>JBDRTC010000615.1:0-3053 GCA_043824335.1 Planctomycetota bacterium
TACTGAACGCTTGGCGCTTCCTTCTTCACACTTCAACATTCCTTGTTCGATATTCGATATTCCTGTTGACTTGGGATATTATTCTTTGCGAGTTGCCTAACGGCCTAAACACCCCCTAGTACCCGTACTTCCGGATGAACGCGCCCCAACGGTTCGAGATCTCCTCGCGTTTTTCCGGCGAGATTTCGTAGCGATTGGTTTTGTAGCCCGCGGTTCGGGCGGCGTACGCTTCGAGCGATGGGAGCACCTTGTCGAACTCGCCGAGGCCGAGCTTTTGGTAGATCGTCCGCATTTGTCCCACGGGATCCGCAACAAGCTCTTCATAACGCACTTCGCAGAACCGCGAGGGATCGATCCGCTCGCGGCTTTCCTCGAAGACCTTGTACATGTGGGCGAAGGTCGAAAGAACGTGCTCCTCCAGTCCTTCAAACTTGGGCACTTGGGCCCCATGGTCCTGATGGAATTGCTTCCACGTCTTCACGGTCGAGGGGAAGATGACGTAGGGATCGCGCACGATGTGTACGAATCGTGCGTTCGGAAAAAGCTCGAGGAGCACCTCGATTCGGGAGGTGTGCGGAGGCGACTTGAGAACGATCCGCTTGGGAGTGAGCAGGGTGATGCACTTGAGGAACCAGACCAGGGCCCGCTTCCAGCGCGCCAGTGCCTCCGGCGGCACGCCTCGAAGGGAAAGATACTCCAGATACGGAGGAGGGTGGTTGGGAAAGGCGTACTGCAGATAGGGAGAGGGGATCCCCATGCTGCACAGCGCGAATTCATCTTCCTGCGGGTAATCCCAGCCGACGAGCATGTTGTCCATCGGCCGACGCGCGGGCATGAGGAACCGAAGCCACCAGGGAATCAAGAAGCGGGAAACGAGGAAGTGGTTCGGTGCAAAACACGCATAGGTGGTCGGGTAGGTGTGCCGCTCGTCCAAGACGAGCAGTTCGTGCAAGAGCGTCGTCCCGGAGCGCCAGTGACCGATAATGAACATCGGGTCGTGCTCGATCTCGGTCCGGGCGATTTTCCGTCCGTAGATCAACATCTGGACAAGCCACAAGAACGAGTTGAAAAAGCTCAACCCACAAACGATCAGGACCATGGGCACGCGCAACGGAGAGACGGCGAAGCGATTGCGGACCAGGAGCCGGAACCAGCCGGTCACGTTGATGCCGGCCCAGATTCTGGGTGTCCAAACCGGGTACTTCGATCCCGTCGTTTGGGCCTTGCCTTCCGGGGCGTCGGTGCTCGCCATCACGTCTCCCATTGGGGCTCGAAGGGGCTGCAAAACAATAAGTTGGGCATTGTTTTACAGACCGTAAGACGCCGGTTGTCAGGTTGCGGTATCGTAGAACCGGCGGTTCTTCTCGGCCATTTCCACCAGAAGCGGCGTCGGCCGTGCCCGGGGGCCCAGGGACCCGAAGGGCCGGAGCATCCGGACGACCCGAGCCGCCCCGAGCGTATCGGCCCAAGAGAGGATTCCCCCGCGGGATTCCGGGAAGCCCAGGCCGAAGATCACGCCCAAATCGACCAGTCGCGGGTCGGTGACCTTCTTCTCCTGGAGAATCCGCGTGGCTTCAAGCAACATCAGCAGGAAGAGCCGGGCGGTGATCGTATCGGTGGTATGCTGCCGGGGCGGTTGGGCCCAGCGGGCGATGATGGCCTCGACGGCGGGGTCCGGCCGGCAGGCGGCGGTCCCACCCGGCTCCTGCTCGTAGGCGAAGAAACCGGCTCCCGATTTCTGCCCCAAACGCCCGGCCTTGACCATCGCCATCAAAAGGGGCGACGCGGCAACGTTCTCGGGGTACGCCCCCGACAGCACCCAGCCGCAGTCGAGTGCCGTGTCCATGCCGATCTGGTCCAATAGCGTCAGCGGTCCCAGGGCCATGCCGAAATTGGTGCCGGCCTGCTCCACGTCCTCGATCGCCGCGCCCTCCAACAACAGTTGCATCGCCTCGCTCACGTAGGGCAAAAGCAGGCGGTTGACGACAAACCCCGGGCCGTCGTGAACGACCAGCGGGATCTTCCCGATTGTCTTCACGTACGACACGGCGGCGGCGACGGTCTCGTCGCTCGTTGCCGGGCCGCGCACGATCTCCACCAAGGGCCGCTCGGCGACCGGATGGAAAAAATGCAGCCCGCAGAACCGACTCGGTACGGCAAGCCCGGCGGCCAGCCGGGTGATCGGGAGCGTCGACGTGTTCGACGCCAGAATGGTCTCGCCTCCGAGCCGGGGCTCCAGATCGGCAAACACCTGGCGCTTGACTTCGGGCCTTTCGATCACCGTCTCCAGCACGAGATCACATCGGGCGATTGCCGCGCGGTCGGTGGTCGGCCGGACGAAACGGCCGACGGTCGATGCGCGCTCGGCGCCCGATCGTCGGTTCGCGCGGCCCAACTCGATGGCCAGCCTTTGGGGCAGGTCGGCCAGCACGTTTGGGTCGGCGTCGGTGATGACGACGGGGAGCCTTCCGGCCGCGGTCGAAGCGGCGATGGCCGCGCCCATCTTGCCGGCGCCGACGATCCCCACCGACCTGACGGCTCGGGCCCTGCCTCGAAGGTGATCGACGTCGATACGCCGCCGGTTGAAGTCGACCAGCGAACCGACGTTCGCGTGTACGCCGGGCGAGACGGTCGGGTCGGTTGTGGTCGGTCCGATATCTTGCGGCACGTCCGTGCTCCTGGCTTGTCGCAGGTCGCCAAATGCCGGGAAGAAATTCGGCTTCTCCCGTCAACCATCCGCCGGTGACGGGAATCTGGCCCTCCCGGCGTTTGACCGGCCTTCGAGCCGGCCGCTCCGCAAACCGCTGGTCCAGCGTTGCCCGAAGAGCATCTGTTCAGTTTTGTCGGGCTCCGTACCCCGCAACTTTAGCGAGATCCACCACCCGGCACAAGGAGCGGCCGAAAGCTTATTTCGCAGCCTGGATTGAGGGTAGTCGAGGTGGGGCGACCGCCACCCCCCCCGGGGTCTCCCGAGGCACGCTTTCCGCGACTTCCGGCCCCGCCTGCGCCCCTGGCCGCCGGCCGGAGAATAACTCGGGGACTGTCCCAATTTT